>CAYRPO010000009.1:0-22983 GCA_964426305.1 uncultured Candidatus Saccharibacteria bacterium | reverse complement strand
GCTTCATGCGTGAAGATTCAAATCAGTTTTCGTGCCAACCATATAAAAAACCCAGATAAACTGGGTTTTTTATATGGTGCGCGAGAAAGGACTTGAACCTTCACGTCTTGCGACACTAGCTCCTAAGGCTAGCGTGTCTACCAATTCCACCACTCGCGCATACTCATACATTATACCGTTCAAGGTACCATGCGACTAGCGTGTCTGGCACGATTCTACTTGCCAGCAAACTGGCAAATCGGTTCGCGCCCCCACCTCGCCTTGGCGGCATTCGCCGTACCATGGCTGCGGTCTTGCAAAGCGCCACTGGCGCTTCTCACAATTTCACCACTCGCGCATGTTTGAACATTATACCAATGAAAAACCTGCATGAAAAGGCTATCGGCACTTGTGTGTATCCTGGAAAGGCTGCATGTTCTGTTGTACCAGAAGGACGTCACGGTACACAATCAAGAACGACGATACAACACAAGACTGCCATCTGCATACGCTTTGTCACGTTCATAGACAAAGCCACTAAATATTGGACGTGTATAGTCTTTTGGTAAAGACGCTACAAACAGACCACCACTCGCGACGTGCGTTGCTAATTGCTGTAACTGTGACTGCTTTATGTCGTCATAAGGAGGATCACAAATAACCAAGTCAAACAATGCACCTGGGTTATTCTGACTCCAACTTGCGGCATTCGCGCGTACCACTTGGATATCTCGCACACGCAGAGTGGCAATGTTCTGCCTAATGCAATCGTAGGCATCACGGTCTACGTCTATGCACACAGCACTGCGAGCACCTCTACTGATAGCCTCGAAACTCATAGCCCCACTCCCGCCATATGCATCAAGCACATCCAGCCCATCAAGCTCGCCAAGCGCATTAAACAGTGCACCTCGCATCTTTTCACTCATGGGGTGGGTCTTGTGGCCACGGGGACTGTTAAAATTTCTACCACCCAAACTACCGGCTATAATTCTCATAAATATGCCTCGTCATATGCCATATACCAAGCAATGGCAACCATGCGGATCATTCGTGGCGCCAGTTCCTTTCGTACATCATTTGCCAGCTTTGGCGACCAGCCATGTGTGCAAAAGCGATCATACATGTCAAGGAGCGCAATCTCGCGTGCCGTACGCTTAAAGGCTTCAGCAAGTCCGATCTCCTGGGCTTTTTTGATATCGTAGCGCGATGGATATCCGATGCTTGCATTGAGAGGGGCAAATACTGCAGCCGCGCCCCATTCGAACAAGAAATGATTTGTAAACAAACCCTTTGCGCCCCAAAATGCCCAGTTCTTACTGATCAACTCTTTTGTAGTCGAAGCGGGTATGAGGACCTTTTTGAGCACCGTGTCCCGCGTCTCTTTTCCCTCGCCACGTAGATTTTCTAGCTCGGCCTCAAAAGGAAAGTGATGCGCTGGCGTGAGGCCATCAACTATGGCGTGTGCCAACCAGCTCGACTCAAAGGCGCTGCGTTCACGATTTACTTTGCGCAGACTTGTTACCAGTAATTTATAATGTTCCATGATTTGCTCCAGCAACATACCATCATCCGGATCAAAGGGGTCGTAAAAATGCCACGGTGCATGCTCGCTGTCTAGCTTTGATTTCGCAGCATCTGGCCCATTTTTGCCTTCAAAGCGCAAGATTTGGCGAACAGACGGAAAGAGCTGTGGCTGAACGCCAAGCAAAGCAAGGTGTTTGCGGGCAATACGATCAATCTTTTGATGCGCACCAACCACATTACCCGAGAAATTCGTGAGTGTTGATCCTGAATACATACTTTTACACGCAGTCTAGTTGAGATACGTCAAATTGACTGCACGCTGCACCGATGCAGCAAGTTGTGTATATTGTAGCAAGTCTTCCCCTTGATCCGCAAAAGCCTGGGCAGCTTCTCGAGCTTGTGCTATCAACTGAGTGTCTCCGAGTGACGCAATGTGCAGATCAAGCTCACCGTGCTGACGCTTGCCATATATAGCCCCAGGTCCCCTGATCTCCAGGTCGAGTTCCGCCAGTTGAAACCCGTCTGTCGTCGATTCAATTGCGCGCATCCGACGGGTTGGAGCCTTACTATCGCTCATAACCAGATAACAATGCCCTTTGTGTTGGCCCCGCCCAACTCGCCCACGAAGTTGATGAAGCTGTGCCAGCCCAAACCTATCAGCCCCTTCAATGATCATGACACTTGCGTTCGGCACATCGACGCCAACTTCAATCACTGTAGTGGATACAAGTACATCGATCTTGTGGGCCATAAATTGCTGCATCACGTCATCTTTTTCGGCAGGCTTCATGCGGCCATGCAACAGACCAACCCGCCACTGCCGCAACTCCTTGTGGCGCAAATCATCATACACCCTCTGGGCACTTGCGGTCTGTATAGTATCACTTTCGGTAATCATCGGACACACGATATACGCCTGTCGACCAGCCTCAAGCTGCACCTTAACCGCAGCGAACATTTGTGCCCGCGAGTTGGGTGATACCAAGCTCGTCTCTACACCTGCGCGCGTTGCTGGTGCTTGTGCCAATACCGAAATGTCCAGTTCGCCATAAATTGTTAATGCCAGGCTGCGGGGTATGGGTGTTGCGGTCAAACAGAGCACATGCGGCATATGCCCGGCTTTTGTGTGCAACTTTTGCCGCTGATCAACGCCAAAACGATGCTGCTCGTCAACAATCACGAGCCCTAGATTGTGCCAGTCTACATCTTCTTGCAAGAGCGCATGTGTGCCAACAATCAACCTTACATCATGCGATGCAATACCGTGTTTTAGTGCCATTTTAGCCCTGGCTGTCATGCCGCCTATCAACAGCCCTATCTGAGATGCGTATGGGCTATGGGCCAAAACATCTGTGAGGGTTTTGACATGCTGACGCGCAAGCAGCTCTGTTGGGGCAATGAAAGCAACTTGCTGGTTGGCGTGCATTGCCATAATTGCGGCCATTGCGGCCACAACGGTTTTTCCCGACCCCACATCACCTTCAACTAAGCGATTCATGGGTATCTCACTGTCCATGTCTCTGTATATCCTCCATACAACACTGCGTTGTGAGTCTGTCAGGCGAAATGGCAAATGTTCTACAAAATCCTTTGCAATGGGCTGCAGAAATGGCACGGGTATACTATGCGCGCTCTGCACTTCTTGACGGTTCGCCTGTACAGCCAGCATAACTGTTAGAAGCTCCTCAAATCCTAGCCGCCGCCGAGCCTGTTCAAGCTCCTCTAACGAACCAGGCCGATGCATAGCACGCAATGCGTCACCATATGACATCAGATTAAACTGTAAGACCATCCAGTTTGGAAGCGATTCTGGCACACTAGAAAAATAGTGTTCAATTTGCAGAACCAATTTACAAAACATCCGTGAGGTCAATTTGCCACGTTCGCGGTACGTCGGTATGATACCGCCTTGTGTGTCGTCACGACCCTCTGTGGCATCCACGCTTGGGTTGACGATCTGTAGTCGATTCCCACTCAAGCCATACTCGCCACGCATAAAAAACAAAGTCCCAGGCCTGAGAGTAGCTGCCCTGTATGGCTGATTAAACCAGGTAACTCGAACTCGTCCACCTTCGTCGACCGCCTCTGCAGTGGTAATATGCAGGCCTCGGCGAGCTTGGGCGGTTTTCACATTCTCAAACCGCACACGAGCGACAACTGCCCCTGGACGAATATCGGCAAGCGACGTCACGATGGAGTAGTCTGCATATGTACGCGGGAAAAACCTCGCCAGATCCGAAACCACATAGAGACCAAGACTACTGAGCTGCTCGGACATACTTGGGCCAACGCCTTTTAAGCCTGCTAGTGGTGTTTTGCCGTCCATATGACCTAGTATAGCTTCTCAGCCATGTCTCAGGTCGAATCTTCATACTTTTTGCGACGAGATACAGTCGTAATCATGTCTAAAATCGTTCCTGTGTATAGCCTTATTTGCTATACTGGTATTGAAGTAGTGTGAACCAAAGAGGACAATGAACAGCAATAAAGACCCCTTTTCTTCGCTCAAGAAAAAAGTGAAGCGAAATAGCGCGAAATCAAGTAAGCCAACAGAGGTGCGCATTAATCGTAATGTAACTGAGAGGATCAAGTCCCATCGCGATGCACGCGCTCGCCGACGCGCCGAGTATCTTTCGAGATTGCCAAAAAATCCCTTAAAGCGCTTTTTATATTATCTACACCCAAAGCACTTTGCCGAATACTGGTTTAATCGTGATGGTGCTGTTCGTTTACTGAAACTTGCTGGTATCGGCTTGGCGATTATGCTGCTGTTCACGGTGGGCGTATTTGCCTACTTCCGCAAAGATATGCCCAAAAACATCACCGACCTAAAGACATGCTCGGAAGGCGCCAGTACTACATACTATGACCGAACTGGCAAAACACTTCTTTGGGCAAGTTCTGGAGACGTCGAATGCTTCCCCGTTCCGGGTGACCAAATATCACCATATATACGCAATGCGATTGTTGCCGCCGAAGACAAAAACTACTACAAACACGGCGGATTTAGCATGGATGGACTTTTGCGCGCTGCATTCAACAACGCTCGTGGTGGTAGCACCCAGGGCGGTTCGACCATTACGCAGCAATTTGTCAAGAACTCATTATTGACACAAGAACAAACCATTACTCGCAAACTCAAAGAGCTAATTTTAGCAATCGAACTGGAGCGGAGCTATACAAAAGATGAGATTCTCAATGCATACATGAACGAGATTCCTTTTGGTTCTGTATATAACGGTGTCGAAGCTGCATCGCGGGGTTACTTCGGAAAAGGCGCCAAGGACCTGACTGTTGACGAGGCGGTACTATTGGCGGCAGTGATTCCTGCACCAACATACTATTCGCCTTACGGGGAAAATAAAGAAGAGCTCGTTGCTCGTCAGCATTACATCATGGACGAGATGGTTGCTCAAGGGCTACTTAAAAAAGATGAGGTCGATGCTGCCAAGAAGGTCGACACGCTTGCGAAGATTCAACCCATAAAAAGCAAGTACAAAGATATACTGGCACCATACTTTGTACTTGAAGTTGAAAAGCAACTCGAAAAAGAACATGGCAGTGTCAATGCGCGAAGCGCGGGATTCCGAGTTACAACCACAGTTGATTTATCATTGCAAAAATACGCCGAAGACGCGATCAAGAACAATATCTATCGCATCGAGCGTGATGGCGGCAATAATGCGGCGCTCGTGTCGGTAGACGTGCAGACCGGTCAAGTCCTGGCGCATGTCGGTGGTCGAGACTTTAACTACCCAGGCTTTGGGCAGATCAACTTTGCAACAACACCGCGCAGTCCAGGATCATCGTTTAAGCCATACGATTACGCCTCGCTCATGACACAAAACAAGTCTTGGGGTGCCGGGAGCATCTTCTATGACGTCAATACCGACTTTGGCGGTGGCTACAAGCCAAAAGACTATGACCTACGCGAACCAGGCGCTCTTAGTATGCGCAACTCACTCGGAGGCTCTCGCAATACGCCCGCTATCAAGGCTATGTACATGGCTGGTATCGAAAATACCCACAATCTTGCTAAAAAAATGGGGCTCGTTTCTGGCGTCATGAACTGTGCGGGTGCGCCACAATGCGAGGGCATTTTGTCGACCGCTATCGGTGACGGTGGGCAAGTTCGCCTTGATGAGCATGTTAACTCATTCGCCACCTTCTCGCGCATGGGCAAATATAAGCCTATTACGTACGTTTTAAAAATCGAAGACAAGCGCGGCAAAACCATCAAAGAGTGGAAAGATGCCGAGGGAGAGCAGGTTCTTAACCCAGAGATTGCCTATACTGTTAACGATATGCTGTCCGACGATTCAGCCCGTTATATTCGTGGCAGTAGTAACTTTAATCTTAAGGGCGTGACAACCGCCCTTAAGACAGGCACAACAAACAACTCTGACAACGGCTGGCTCATGATGTACTCAACAAAAATTGCGACTGGCGTGTGGATTGGCGGTGTCGACAACAACGGCAATCCAAAGGTTATGCCATGCGGTGTGTACGGATGCATGGAAGGCAAGACGGGGCCGATCATGGCTGAATATATGCGCAAAGCGCACGAAGGCCGAGCTGGATCTGCCGACAAGTGGACCAAGCCGGCAGGCATGAAAACAGTATGTCTAAACCCAATTACCGGCTATGCGACTGCAAGTGGCGGTAAATGTGACATCTTCCCAAGCTGGTACCAGCCGCAATATCCAGACACAACAAAGAACGCTGTCATTGATACAGTCTCGAAAAAACTGGCAACAGAATGCACACCAGAACGAGCAAAAGAGACAATCACTGGCGGAGGTATACGGTCTGAACTGCCTACGAGTGATCCGCTGTACAATAACTGGATCAAACCCGTCCAGGCACGCTACGGCTCGTCGGGAGGCGCAATCCCAACAGACAAAGATGACATCCATACATGTGATCCTGCCGACAAACCAACGGTCTCCCTGAAGACCCCCACGATGGGACCAGCCGGTACATACACGTTTGAGGCCGAAGTGACAAAGGGCAAGTTCCCACTTACAAGCGTTACATTCAAGATTGATGGTACGGTGCTGTCGGGTGGCTCGTTCGACATAACAGATAGTGGTAGTGTTACCTTTAAGTATGTCAGTACATTTAATGAAGCAAAAATGGTTACTGTAGAAGTCCTAGACAGCGCACTATATGACGCAACGGACAGCAAGACCGTTAGCTTCCAGACCGCACGGACCAACAGCCAAAGCAATGTAACACTGGCTTCGGCATTAAACAAAAAGAAACGAAAAATCTAGCATTTGATCACACCTATGACGTACCTTCGCGCTCGATAGGCATGCGTTAGTATGCCCTAGGACTTGTCGATCGTTGCTTGGTCTATGGCAGCTAGCAGCGAGGCCTCGGCCGTTTCTTTGGTGCCCATTGCTCGCGGCTTCTGCCGCTGCACTTGCGTACGTATATGCGAGTCTCTTTCGGATTGTACTCGACGTCGCTGGTTTTTTGGCGACTTCGTGCGGAGCTGTTTTTGTAAGCCAGCCGGCACAATTACGCGACTTGCGGTGGCTTTTTGTGTCGATACGCGCGCTGTATTTTTCTTGGCGAATATCATCTTACCTGCGACTGTTTGATGCGTTCGTGTAACGGTCGCTTCAACAGCAGTTCCGATATCTTTCAGCGCACCATCAACGACGACCATGGTACCATCATCAAGATACCCAACACCCTGGTCACGATTGCTGCCTGGCTGTACAATCTTGACCGTCAGTTTTTCACTTGGCAACACGTGTGGCCGAAGGGCATGAGAAAGCTCATTGATGTTTAGCACGCGAACACCCTCAATACTAGCAACTTGATTCAGATTAAAGTCATTTGTAAACAATGCCGCCTTGTCTCGTTTTGCAGCCTGCACAAGTTTGTCATCTATGGGAAGATCCTGTGGTTTGTACCGACCAATCGAAACTACGACCGAGGCCTCGTTTTGGAGTAGTTGCACGACTTCAAGACCATACCGCGCGCGTTCTCGTTTATGACTATCACCCCCGTCGGCAAGCAGCTGTAGCTCGGCAATCACAAATTCTGGAACAATAATTTCTTGGCTCAAGAAACCAAGTTTCGCCAAATCAACAATTCGTCCGTCGATCAGTGCACAACTGTCGACTATTACCTTACCGGTGCCACTGCTTCGAATGTCTCGAGATGTGTTGGAATTTTTTGCTATATACAGCGCAACGCTTGCAGCCCCCAAAGCTGCTACCGAAGCAACTGTTTGTATATAATCTTGCATACGTAACATTATTCTTTCGTTGTTAAAAAAGTATTGAGTGCCGTGCGTACATCAGGTACAACATGCAGTTGTGGTGGTATGGCAGCAACACCGACAGGCTTCGGACCAATCGCCGCTTCGAATCCCAGCTTTGACGCTTCCGCCAATCGCTTGTCAGCCCAAGATACATGCCGAACTTCGCCAGATAATCCAAGCTCACCAAACACAACAGCGTCAGACTTGAGCTTCATGCCTTTTGCGGCAGAAGCAATCGCCATGACAACCGCAAGATCAGCTGCTGGCTCAACGATCTTCATACCACCGACGATATTTATGTATATGTCTTTGTCGGCTAATTTTAGTTTTGTTCGGCGCTCCAGCATCGCAACAAGCAAGTTTAGACGATTTAGGTCAAAGCCGCTTGCAGCACGTTTTGGATACCCATAGCTTGTTGGATTTACCAATGCCTGAACTTCAACGAGCAATGGACGCGTTCCTTCGAGAGTTGCCAGCACGACACTACCATCGCTCACTTGTCGTTCCGAGAGTAATGCGGCCGATGGATTGTCAACGATGCGCAAGCCCGTTTCGGCCATTTCAAAAATTGCTGCCTCATTGGTCGAACCAAACCGGTTTTTGACACCACGCAATATACGAAACCCACCATATCGATCGCCTTCAAGTTGCAGTACGACATCAACAGCATGCTCAAGGACTTTTGGACCAGCAATGCCGCCCTCTTTGGTAACATGGCCAACAAGTAGCAGTGCTACATTCGCCTGCTTGGCAGCAACGGTCAGTAATTGCGTACAGTTTGTTACTTGGCTAACGCTTCCAGGAACACCACTAATCTCTTCGGCAGCAATGGTTTGAATTGAATCAACAACAACAAGCTGATATTGTCCGCTGGCGACTGTTGCGGCAATATCATTAGCACTTGTGCTTGTTGCAAGCTGCAGATCATTCCTATGTGTACCTAACCTGCTGCCCCGCATACCAACCTGCTCAGCAGATTCTTCACCACTAACATACAAAACACTGGCATTCGCCGAGACACTATGCGCTAGCTGCAATAATAATGTGCTCTTGCCAATGCCTGGTTGCCCAGCCAGTAATACAACACTGCCAGGAACTATGCCACCGCCAAGCACTTCATCAACTTCGGGCATGCCGACTGCAATTCGCTTTACAGATTTTGCGCTCGTCATGTCAAGCTTAATAGGCTTTAGGGTACGACCGCTCGATACCGCCGCCTTTGCAGCATGTGAGCTACGCAAGTCAATCTGCTCTTCCAGGCTATTCCACGCTCCGCATACGCTACATTTGCCAGACCACCCAGTGTGATTGGCGCCACATTCTCTGCATACATAGGCGACTTTTGACTTTGCCATCTCTACTATTGTAGCAGGCTACTAACTACTGATTGGCCTTTTCCGACAGATCAATCAGTAGATCATGGATCTTTTTGGCAAACTCAAAATCGACTCCAGGCAAAAAAGCTTCAGCACCAAGCCCTGGTTTTGTATCGGCGCTTGATCCTGCAGTCTCTATGCTCACTTTTGACACGCCCAAGATCCGATCCATCAATGTTCGTTCAATGTTAACATTTTGAATTTGGTCATATGGTACAGTGACTTGTTGTTTATGTATGATACCTGACTCTATAGTGAGCCCATCTTCGTCGATTAGAAAGAAAAAGTTATTATAAAGCAGCATGGCGATCAAGAACGTCAGTGCAATATATCCTATCATGACGGCGATAAATACTTTTGGCATCAGTGCTATGCCTATAGCAAACAATATAAGCAACATACTCGTTTTTGCCAGGAAGCCAAAGAAAAATCCAACCAATGCACCTGATCCAAGATTGCGACGAGGTATGTAGTCTAAAGCCTCTCCCGACGAAGTACTTGGAGTTTCTCCTGCGGCCACAGTAGGAGCCTGTATGCGGTATGCTGCCGCTTGTGCACCATGCTGTGGAGCACCACACGTTCGACAAAAATTGGATGCCGAATCGATCAGCGATCCACAGTTGCTGCAATATATCTTTGCCATACCCTCAATTGTACGACAGGCATCCGATTTTCAAAAACGCAAACATCACCTCCGTTGCATCGTTTGACAAGTTATGGCACGTTTGGTACAGTACATGTATCACCACGACGGATTACCTTGTAGTGTGCGTCCTACAAGATCATATCCGTCTTTTTTGATGGGTATATTCTAGCTTTCGCCTGTTTACGGACACAAAATCAAAGTACTCAGCATACTTGTTTAACAATTGTGAGTAATTTCGTTTGTTTGGAATCAAGATCTTGCCAAGCTTGCCTTTTTCAAACAGAAAATCATACAAACTTAAAAAGTCGCCGTCGCCCGACACTACCACTGCCTTGTCGTAGTTGTCGATTTCTTTGGCAGATGCATACAGTACCAGGTCGGTGTCGATGTTGCCTTTTACGCGTACTGTGCCGTCACTGTCTTTGTAGCTAGTTGTTGGTTTTAAAATGAGCACGTAGCCGCAGCGCTGCAAATGTTCATACAAACTTTCGTTGCCAGGCAGGTTACCAATGAATATGAATGCGACATCGACACGATATTTGTCTGTTAAAAACTTGCGGAACTTTTGAAAATCAAGCTTCCAGCCACGATACGACGAGCTTTTTTGGCTAAAACTGCTGCTCACGCCCATATTGAGATTCTGACTGTCGATAAATGCATACGTAACGGGATGATGACTCATATATGATTCCATTCTACGCCCTACAACAGCTCATGACTACCGACTTGCTGAAACCAGTGCAACCAGGCCAGAGATACTCGTTGCTACAGATACACCAGCGGCCTGTAGCGCCTGAGTCTTGTAGCCGGCCGATTCCTGCGCGCTGCCTAAAATTGCGCCAGCATGCCCAAGCTGTACACCAGCTGGAGCATGATGTCCTGCGACGTATGCAAACACCGGCTTTGTAATGTGAGATTCCATGTATGTTGCAGCCACGATCTCATCGGTGCCGCCGATTTCGCCAATCATTACAATTTGTTCCACCTGTGGGTCGGACTGAAACAATGCAAGGCACTCCACAAATCCTGCGCCCTTGATCGGATCTCCGCCAATGCCAATCACATATTTTTGGCCGATGCTATGCGCAGACAAACCAGCCATGGCTTCATACGTCAGTGTACCCGATCTACTAACTACGCCAACAGCACCGGGTAAGCCCATGCTTGCTGGAATGATACCGAGTTTCTGTGTACCCGGTAGTAATACGCCAGGACAGTTCGGCCCAATCAATACTGACCGTTTTCCTTCCAGATACTGTTTTACGCATAACATGTCATGAATTGGTATACCCTCGGTGATACACACAATCAGCGCTACGCCTGCATCTACGGCTTCACATATAGCACTCTTAGCAAACGGTGCTGGCACAAAAATCACACTGATGTCGACGGGCATATCTTTTTGAACATCGGCAATCGTTGCATACACTGGAATCCCGTCGACTTGCCGACCCGCTTTGCGTGGTGACACACCTGCGACAATATGCGTGCCACTCGCAGTCATGGCTCGGGTATGAAACGCACCTTGCGAACCAGTAATGCCTTGTACAATCACATTTTGAGCAGTAAACAATGAACTATGCACGACACACCTCTTTGTACGCGGCCTCGAGGCACGCTTCTAGACTGGGTAGCAATGTGATGTTGTGGTCGGCTAGTATACTCACAGCTTCTTCGAGATTTGTGCCAGACAGACGTATACATAGCGGCGGCAAGGAGTCAATCTGCTCTCGCGCCACGACAATTGCCTTGGCGACTTCGTCACAACGAGTAATTCCGGCAAATATATTGATTATGATGGCTGCAACCTGCTGATATTCCATAATTTGCCGAAAAGCCGTCAGGATCGACGCGCTGTTGGCGCCTCCGCCAATATCTAAGAAGTTAGCAGGGTGCATACCATAGTCGGCAACAGCATCTACCGTAGCCATAGCCAGTCCTGCGCCGTTCGCAATCGTTGCAACTGATCCACCAGAGTCAAGCGTCACAAAATTGCTCCGTGCCGGCGACGCCTCAAACTGCCAGTCGGCATGCCGAAACGCAGCAGCGTCGTCTAATTCGATCTTGGCATCTCCCGCAACGAGTCGACCACCTCTTGTCTGGATGAACGGATTAACCTCTACTAAAAGTGCGTCGTTGTGGACTAGACAGTCTAGCATTCCCTGCACAACATCGCGTAACTCGGCGTGAGCACTTTCAATATGTAAATACGCTGCTAGGCGTTCTGTCACTGACTCGACAGAGTCAGACGTCAGTGACAGTCGTAAAAAGCTAGCCGAATCATTACTTTCGACCTCTACACCTCCCTGTCTGTTAGCAACTAACTGTATGCGTGCCGCGGTTCGATCTACGAGTACCGCCAGGTAATATTCTTTTGCGACAGCTATACGTTCTTCGGCTAAAATTGTTTTTGGCATATAGCCTTTGATCGACAAACCAAACAACTGATCGACAGTTTTTGCATACTCTGCCGGATCGTCAACAACAACTACGCCGCCGGCCTTGCCTCGACCGCCCGTTGGCACTTGAGACTTTAAGACTATAGGCAACGTCACCATATCGTCACGTGATCGAATGAGCGTCGACTGCGGAGTGCAAATTCCCGCCTTCGAAAGTAACCGCTTAGCTTCATATTCAAGTATTTTCATGCAAATCTATGGTTTCACATTTCATCAATCGTATTTATTCAACAGCTATAAGCTGCACGTCAAACACTAAAACAGCATCCGGCGGAATCACGCCGTCGCCAACACCTGTTGAACCATACCCTAAGCTCGGCGGTATGATAATTCGACGAGTACCGCCGACTTTCATGCCGTATACACCATAATCCCAGCCTTTGATCACGGTTCCAGAGCCAAGCGCAAACACAAATGGCTGCAGCTCTCCTTTGTCGTTCGTTCTGGTCGCATCAAACAGCGTTCCGTTGGTTAGCCAGCCTTTGTAGTACAATGCCGCCTTTTTACCTCCCTCTGCCACAGCACCGGTACCAACTACGAGATCTGCATACATCACATCGGAGCCAGTTTTATACTGATCATATTGTGCAAACGACTCAGGCCCAGGGACTGTATTCGAGCTGGTTGTCTGTCGCTGCCCTGACCCCAAATTGGCACTCGGTGCTGTCGAGTTGTCAACTTGCAGCGTGCCTCCCGTGGCTGAGGGTGTGCTTAATGTCGACTGGGGTGTTGTAGAAGAGCCTGCTTCACTATTGCCAGATTTCGTACCCGACCCATCCGCTACAGCCGCTTTTTGGTCATGTTTGAGCGACTGCCATGTATATGCACCACCGACAAGCGCAACAAATGACAAAGTACTCAGTAGCACTGTTATAACCAAGGTTTTTCTTTGCGACATTTGCTCTTAGTATACGACAAGCCTTGCTAGGCACAAAACCACACATCACCCCTAGAAAATGTTGACTTTTTTCAAATCTTGTGCTATAAATCTGCCGTGGGAATCAAGAGGATCAAGCCACTCTGGGCAGCGTGCGTTGCCGCTGTCATGTTCGTACTCGCGGGATGCTCGGGCGCAAGCTCGGGCATCGAAGCGACAACGGCCAGTCCGTCGGCCAAGACATACAACGTCGTCCCGCAGGTCGCGGGTGCGTGGGAAGCCAAGGTTGGCAAGGACGGCACGGCGGCATGCATGGAGGGCTACGAGCCTTTCAATGTGCCGTTCGGCCGCGAGGTCCAGTACTACGACTACCGCGTCATCGCCGAACGCGATGCCGAGGCCAGCGAGGTCACCGTGACCTTCCTGGACGGAACACCAGTCTTCCCGTCGGGCTACGTCAACGGCTCCACGCCGTTCGACCTCGACACCTATCCGGTCTACGGACCGGTGGTGTTCGTCTTCCACGAGCAGAACTTCGTGGCAGACGGCGGCGAGATCGCCTCGGTGACGTTCTGCGAGCTGTCTGGCTTGTAGAACCACATCAACCCACGTGGTGGGCCCGCTCTGACAACCGTCAGCAGCCGGGCCCACCACCTTCACAATTATCATCACAGTATATTTTGTATAGTACCGTAAGTCCTACATAACTTGGAAGGTTTCGTACACTTCAACGGTACCGCCAGCCACAAGATGCGGGCATGACTTTGATAACATAACTGCCGCACCGAGATCGTCGGCCTGCAAGACAGAGTAGCCGGTACCGCCAGCTGTAGTTTCACCTACAGTGCCATCGGGCGAGATTGCCTTGCCGCCGCCAAATGGATTACCAGGATCAACAACTGCCGCACCTAGGCTGGTAAACCAATCTGTCCAAGCCTTTAAAGTCGCCTCTTGCTCTTGCGGCGTTTGAGGCTGCCCACCACCTTGGTAAAAGAGTACAAACTTTCCCATTACATTCCCCTTTGTTTACAGCCATAGTATACGCCTATTGTGATATAGATCATGCACATGATTTTGATTGTATTTGTTTTTTGTTATGATATGTGTTTTTATAAAAATATGTTCCGGCACTCGCCGGTGCGTTACGTATGAGGGAAGCAGGAAAATAGATGTCCGTCCGTACGACCGCTCGAACAGCACTTCTATGGCGTGAGCTGCAAGTTGGCCTCAGAGTAAGAACCATCGATCGTGACGGCAACTCCGTCGCCACGGGTATTGTACACTGGGGGCCACGACGACCAACGGGTGACATGGGCCTCAACGGCCTCAGCTCTTCTTATGATGTTGTTGCCATACGGTGGAGCAACGGATGGGTCCAGCTGGTTTCACAATGCAACTATGCATTACTCTTTCCTGAAAGCGCTCCGCTTTTTAGGAACGAGTAGCGCCGCCAGTACGTTCTTCTGGGAGTCCTTGTTGCCGGGCAGAGTGTGTCGATACACCCATCGACCGCTCAGCCCGCGCACTGGGACTTTTTTCTTTATGTACCCTATGAGCTCAGGGCGATGTGGTTATAAGAACTATATATCTATGATGTCATTGCCGTTTTTGTCTTTAGTTGGTCGTGCGTATCGCTTTTCGCTATAAAAGCTGACAGCAAAACGCATCAACAAAAATAGGGTCACCAGTATGGCCGTATCATCAGCGAGCCCTAAAGGCCCTAACACAATCTCGGGCAATGCATCAAACGGTGATAGGACCCACAAGAGGAGTAGCGGAGATAGTGCCAATATACCGCGCAATACTATATTGCGCTGTGGATCTTCGACATACCGTAAGCAGGCTCGCAACAGGCCAACTCGTGCCGTTTTGACATACAACTGACTCATGAACACCTCCCCTTATTGACCGATAGTCTCCAAACGACTATCGAGACTTTGTGCAAGTGATGACTGTTCAATACCCAAACCATTACGCTGCTCGACTATGGTATTGTATTCATCGACCAACCGGCGCACTGTCGCAAGCCCCTGATTATAGCTATCAACTTTGGCATTATAGCTCGGTACTAAACTATTGTATTCAGCGGTTTGATTTGTCGCGAGCAACGCGTCCATCTTGCTTTTTTGTGCAGCAATGACACTAGCTTGATTTGTAAGTGATGCCTCGCGTCGATTAATCTCGCTTTTTCGTAACGCTAAATCTGCATCCAACCTGTCAACCTGGTTCTTTAAGTCCGTAAAAACTTTTAAATAGTTCTCTGACAACGTCACAACTTTCGAACGATCAGAAAAATATTTGGCATAATATGCTTCGAGTTCTGGGCCAAGATTTCGAACTTCAGTCCCTAGGATGCTGTGTAATTCGTTTTGTACTTGCCCCGGCTCTGTCTTGCCGTAGCTCTGTGCAAGTTCATTGATACGAGGATCGTTCATGCGCTTAAATGCCGTCATCGTTAACGCATTGACATGCTCCTGCTCTTGTTTGCTTAAGCGATTATACGCCGCGTGAAGCATCTCGTGCGCAGCAGTGACCTGCTTGACGCCATACAATCGAGGATCAGTAACATCAAATATATAGATTGAAACACCGTTATAGCATCCCAGCACGATTGTTTGTTCGGCGGTTGTACACTGTGTCGCAAATGCCTCCCTATTTGATATCTGCGGCCTATTAACCAAGTACAAGCGTCTGCCGTACGCATTCATGCCACTTTCGGTTGCAAGTTGTTCAACTGCTGCGGGCGGTTCATAGTTTTGCAAGATCAGCCAGTCGCTCAAATCATATCGAAAATGCCACACCGAACTCGCTGT
This sequence comes from uncultured Candidatus Saccharibacteria bacterium, assembly GCA_964426305.1. Classification (GTDB taxonomy): domain Bacteria; phylum Patescibacteriota; class Saccharimonadia; order Saccharimonadales; family CAIOMD01; genus CAYRPO01. The sequence continues at coordinate 7,026 of CAYRPO010000009.1, read as the reverse complement.
CAATGCAAGTACTGCAATAGTTGCAAGCACACCACCAATGCGAGCCAATCGTTTCATATCGAGTATTGTAGCAAAGTTAGGCCTCGCTATGACCTATTCTTTGATGACCGAGTATCGTAAGCCCTGTTTGCTCGCCGTTACTTTAATCACATCGCCATCACCGTACATACCTGCTAAAACTTGATCGGCCAAGTGATCTTCGATAGTGTCTTGAATAAGACGACGAAGTGGTCTGACACCATTTTTTGGATCATATCCTTTTTCGAGCAACCAATCCTTGGCACTTGCCGCAACCTGCAAGCCCAACTTCCTGCGGACGAGGCGAGCTTGCAGTTCTGCCAACTGTACGTCGATAATCTTGCGAACATTGTCTTTAGTAAGGGCCCGAAAAACAAGTAATTTGTCTATGCGGTTCATGAGCTCTGGACGCATGTATTTTTTTAACTCATCCAGAACTTTCTCCTTGTTCTCGGTATGTAATGTTTCAAGATCCTTTTCGCTGCCGGTATGTGCATGGAAACCTAGCGAGGCCTCTTTTTGCAACAGATGCGCGCCTATATTACTCGTCATGATGATAATCGTATTCTTAAAGCTAACCTTGCGTCCTTTTGCATCGGTTAAGACGCCATCTTCCAAGATTTGCAACAGCATATTAAACACTTCAGGATGCGCTTTTTCGATTTCATCCAGCAGCACAAGACTATAGGGCTGCCGGCGAATTTTATCGGTTAGTTGACCGCCTTCCTCATAGCCAACATACCCAGCTGGCGCCCCAACCAGGCGTGAGACAGTATGACGCTCACCAAACTCACTCATATCAATCTTGATCATGGCATCTTCACGGCCAAAAAATTCACGTGCGAGCACACGAGCCAATTCTGTCTTTCCGACACCCGTCGGACCCATAAATATGAACGAGCCGATTGGTCGCTTATCAGTGCCAATACCACTGCGACTGCGACGAATAGCTTTCGATACGGCTTCAACGGCTTCATCCTGACCGATCACGTGTTTCGCGATCTGTTGTTCGAGCTTCAAGAGGTTTTTTGCCTCTTGGCGCACGAGTTTGCGCACAGGTACACCTGTAGCCTGTGCTACAACAGCTGCGATATCTTCACTTGTCAGCGCAAGACGTTTCGTTGTTGCATCTTTTTCTCTGAGCGCATCGAGTTTTTCCTGTGTGGCACTGATCCGCTGCTTGTAGAGCGCTGCTCGCTCATAGTCTTCTTGCTCGACCGCGTCATCACGCCGCAACGTCAAAAGCTTGATCTCTTTTAGAAACTTGCGATACTCACTCGGCGTCTTTCCCTTATCGACACGCAATAGCGCGGCCGCTTCGTCAAGCAAATCAATTGCCTTATCTGGCATATAGCGATCTGTTATGTACCGATCTGCGAAATACACCGCATCCTCCAAAACTAACTCATCTATTACAACCCCATGGAACTGTTCATAGTGCGTTTTAAGCCCCTTCAAGATTGCCAATGTTTCGCTGCGTGTCGTCTCTGGGACCACCACCGGCTGGAAGCGTCGTTCAAGCGCTGCGTCTTTTTCGATGTGCTTGTGGTATTCGTTGGTTGTCGTAGCACCAATAACTTGAATTTTACCCCGCGCTAATGCTGGTTTTAGTATATTGCCGGCATCGATTGCACCTTCAGCTGCCCCAGCGCCGACGAGCAGGTGCATTTCATCGATAAATACAATTGTCTTGGGGTCGGCCTGCAACTCATCCATGACCTTCTTAAGCCGCTCTTCAAATTCACCACGATACTTTGTGCCGGCTATCATAGCAGCCAAGTCAAGCATCACTACTCGCTTATCCAGCAAGCTGTCAGGGACATCTTCGGCAACAATCCGCTGCGCGAGCCCTTCGACTACAGCAGTCTTACCAACGCCTGGTTCGCCGATGAGAACGGGGTTATTCTTGGCACGACGATTTAGTATAGTGATCGTGCGACGAATCACCTGTTCGCGACCAACAACTGGATCTAATTTGCCGGCCGCAGCAAGGGCCGTCAAGTCAGTGCCAAAATGTTCAAGTGCCGTTTTGGCGGCTCGTTTTTTTGTACGCGTCGCGGTGCGCTTCATGTCGTCATTCTCACTCTCGTAATGCTGTCGGTGCAAAAATTGCTCAATATCGTCAGTGAGTCGATCGACATCGACGTTCATGTCACGAAGCAAAACTGTTGCACGTGCATTTTTCTGCATTAGAATACTGTACAGAATGTGTTCGGTACCGCAGACCTCTTGACTAAAATCTTGAGCATAGTCCCAGCTCATTTTGAGGGCTAGTTTGGCGGTCTCGCTTAGGCCCTTGGCACCGACACTAATCACCAAGTTCTTCGGGGTGAGATTAAGCGCAAGTTGAGCACGCTGAAAATTCACCCCAGCAGCATCAAGCATCTTTGCCGCGACAGAACCGTCTTGGCTCAAGACGCCAAGCAATATGTGCTCGGTGCCAACGTAGGCCGAGCCTTGCGCTCGCGCAATCTGATCGGCATGCTTAAGGCTTAGGAGCGCGTTTTCCGTAAGATGATTCAGGTAATCTTGAAATTCGGGTTGTTCAGGCATCAGTTTTTTCGCCTTTCTAGCTAAGCGTTTTATACCCCGCTTGCATGTACCTATTATAGCAAAATTAGCACTCGAATCAAGTGAGTGCTAATTTTGCACCTGCAGACTTGCTAGCTCTGCTTTTTTGGCTTTTTGTCAACAATAATTGCGAGCACCACGCCAACTACAAGTCCCATAAATCCGACGCCATTCAAAACCGATCCGACACGTACCTTGACCTGTGCAAATTGAAGCGCCGACTCGGTGCAGGCCTTGCTTGTACCTTCATAATCAACGCACGAGTATATCCCGACAAGTGTGGATAAGGTTAAAATTGTCCCTACGACCAACGACAAAGCAGCGGCAAAAAGTACAATTTTAGAACGTGTAGACATATTTTATTTACTTATTCCCCAAGTTCGTCAATTGCTTCCAGTAGGCTGTTTTCTAGATCACTCTTCTTTTTGAGTTTTGGCGCATTGACAGCACCTACGACCTTTGCAGCCTCCGGCACAATTGACTCTTCTTTTGCGACTGGCGCAATATGCGAGCTTTCGATATCTAGCTCATAGCCCGTGAGCTTGCTCGCCAAGCGAACGTTTTGGCCACTCTTACCGATAGCGATCGACAGCTGGTCTTCCGGAACAAGTACTTTGGCACGCTTGGATTTTTCGTCGATCTTTACATCGTCAACTTTGGTTGGGCTGAGCGCATTAATGATGTATTGCTTGTCGGCAGGATCCCAGACAACAATGTCGATTTTTTCTTGGTCGCCAACTTCACTCATAACAGCCTGGACACGAGTTCCGTGGCCACCGACAAATGTACCAACCGCGTCAACACCCTGTACGGTACTGTGCACAGCAATCTTGCTTCGCACACCAGCCTCGCGAGAGATTCCCTTGATCTCAACCGCACCACTCTCCATCTCTGGCACCTCAGCACGGAACAAATGCTCAACAAACTCTGGACATCCACGGCTCAAGATCAGTTGGGCACCACGGAACCCACGTTCAACATCCTTCAGATACAGCTTGAGGCGCTGGCCTGGGTAGTAACGTTCCCCTTGGATTTGTTCACTCGCTGGCATAATGCCTTGGGCCTTGTGCAATTCAAGGCGCACCAAACGGCCTTCAACACGTGTCACGGTACCAGTAACAACCGTATGGATCTTGTCTTCGAACTCGGCCATGACAATCTCACGCTCTGCTTCACGTAAACGCTGCAAGATCACTTGCTTTGCAGTCTGAGCCGCGACGCGGCCAAAGTTCTCAACTCTTTCTTCCAGTTCAACCGTTTCGCCAATAGCAGCATTTTTACGTATGACTTGCGCATCGCCGAGGCTGATTTGCAAATATGCGTTTTCAACACTCTCAACCACTTCTTTGGCGATAAAGACACGAACCTCGCCCGTGTTTAGGTTGATCTGTGAACGGACTTCCTGCTCACGATCACCGTAATCACGACGCCATGCGGCAGCCAACGCTTGTTCGACTGCGTCCTGCACCACATCTTCCGGCAGGTTCTTTTCTTCGGCAATGGCTTTTACGGCCATTACGAGTTGTTTTGTCTCTAGTTCCATAATTTTCTCCTTTGAAATCAAATGGCAGTAAAAAATCCGACCACTTTGGCCGGATCAGTACACAAGCTATAGTATCATAGTATAGACGCAGTTTGCAACCTGCCGACGATTCATCTCGTCACCCCAATGCTACCGTAACTACTGACAAAGGAAACAGACTATGGAGACCGTTGCTCGATTGGTTGAGCAATTTCAGCCAACACGCTATGCCCTACACTTAGCACCAAACAAAGAAACTATGACCTTCAGCGGCAACGTGGCTATTGTTGGTTCTCTGCCAAATCGCACGTCTATCGTGCGACTACACGCCAAAGACCTCACTATCCGCAGCGCAAAGATCAACAACATCTCTGTCGGCATCCGCCTAGACGATGAACTTACCGAGTTGATCCTGGATGCTGGCATACGCGAGCTAAGCAGTATGATCGAAATCGACATAACATTTGACGGGGCGATCACAAAGGCAATGCATGGCATGTATCCGTGCTTCGCCAAGAATGGCGACATACTACTCGCAACACAGTTTGAGAGTCACCATGCTCGCGAAGTTTTTCCGTGCATCGACGAACCTGCGGCAAAAGCAACCTTTGACTTGACACTCACACACCCAACAGGCGATGTTGCTCTGTCAAATATGCCCGCTACAACACAAACCACCGAAGCTAACAGCACAGTGACGACGTTTGCGACAACGCCAAAAATGAGCACATATTTACTGGCTTTTGTTACAGGTAACATGCAGGCGGTGCATGGCAAAACCAAGAACAATACAGACATAGCAGTATGGTCAACAATTGATCAGCCTGTCGAAGCTTTGCAGTTTGCGCTACAAACAGCAATTGATTGTACAGAGTTCTTCAATGAATACTTTGATACCCCATATCCACTCCCAAAGTGTGATCATGTAGCGTTGCCTGATTTCAGTAGTGGCGCAATGGAGAACTGGGGTCTCATTACATACCGGGAAGTTTGCTTGCTCGTTGACCCTCAGACGACATCACAAAGCACAAAAGAATTTACCGCAACAGTCATAGCTCATGAAATTTCTCACCAATGGTTCGGAAACTTAGTAACCATGTCTTGGTGGGATGACCTGTGGCTCAACGAAAGCTTTGCTTCACTCATGGAAAACATTGCTGTTGATCACCTTCACCCCGAATGGGACGTTATGCTGGGCTTTGCCTCACACGATGCGCTGAGCGCACTTTGGCGAGACAGTATAGAGGGCGTGCAAGCTGTAAAAACCGATGTACATCACCCCGACGAGATCAGCACATTGTTTGACCCATCGATTGTTTACGCAAAAGGTGCACGGCTTTTAAATATGGTCTGGACGTACGTCGGTGACGATGCATTCAGGAAAGGCCTTAAGCAATATTTTGCAGACCACGCATATGGCAATACTCAAGGAACAGATTTGTGGGCTGCGCTGAGTAAATCATCCGGAAAAGATGTAGCTCATTTTATGGAGACTTGGCTCACAACAAGTAACTTTCCGCTCGTACGCGTTGAGCACGACGGCAAAACACTACAGCTATCACAACATCGCTTTACATCAGCGGGTCTGCAAGAATCAAGCGAACGAATAATTCCGTTGAGCTCACTACCGTTGCTACAAATTGACAGCCTTGAAGCTGCACATTTAGAACTTGAGATGCCAGAGCAATTAGTGCAACTCAACACGGCGGGTGGTCACTATTCGGTGCATTATGTGAATCCTGAGTACCGAGTGGCGTTGCACGAAGCTGCACGTAACGGATCTATGAAGCCAGTTCCTCGGTTGTTGATGCTTAACGACGCTCTCATGCAATCTCGTGCCGGCTTAACACCAATAGACGAACCTCTCGGACTACTAGCCGCTTACGCAAACGAGACACTTGAACCAGTTTGGAGTGTTATGTCACTTGTGACTGCAGACGCTCGACGACTTGCCGAAGAACTACCAAAAATCGAACCACTTTTGAAGTCATTTGTCGGCAACCTGATTGATTCACAATATAATCGATTAGGCTGGGAGCGCATAGAGGGCGAAACAGATAACGACACCAAGCTACGTGAGTTGATCTTGGGGCTCGCAGTCTACAGCGAACAGCCTGAGGTCATAGAAGCTGCACTGTCACGATACCAATCTCCGCTTGACCTGCCTGCCAACACCCGATCCATCATTTTAGCCACTAGTGTTCGAAATGGCTCTAATTTTGACAATTTGCTCGACATGTACGCCACCGTAACAGATCCAGACGTGCAGCAGGACATAGCTGGAGCACTGTGTTCTACTCGGTCACAAGAGCAAGCAGAGAAACTACTGGCTCAACTTAAAGATCCGGCATTTGTGCGCCTACAAGACATAGATCGCTTTGTTGTATACCTGCTTCGCAATAGTAAAACCAGAGCTGCTGCTTGGCAGTGGTTGATTCACTCTTGGGATTGGATCGAAGCACATTTTAAAAACGACATGTCTTTTGACCACTACCCACGCTACGCCGCCAGCGCTTTTAGTACCAAAGAACAACTTGCTTGGTACCGAGACTTTTTTGAACCGCTAAAATCAGTGAAAGCACTGAAACGATCGATAGAGCTTGGCGACACCGAAATTGACATGCGTGTTAAGTGGCGTGGTCGTGAAGAAAAGCATTTGCAAGCATGGCTTCTAAGTCAGTCCAAGATCAAAAAATGATCTAATTTTGGTGGTTCACCACTGAGGCTGGCAACACATAATCGAGCAGTTCCCTTCCATTTGTTGACAGTTAGCCAGTATTCGGCTGCAAATTGCATTTGTTGCTGTTTCTTGGGAGTAATTGCATCTAAGCCATCACCCCATGTAGTATTTGTACGATATTTGACCTCTACAAAATAGACTGTTTTTCCCTTTGTTGCTACCAAATCAATCTCGC
>CAYRPO010000008.1:0-23706 GCA_964426305.1 uncultured Candidatus Saccharibacteria bacterium | reverse complement strand
TTGTCATGCTATTCCCATGAATACCCCGTGGTCTTGCCACGGGGATTTTTATTATAAATGAATAAGGGAGTGACTTACATGTTTGGTGAACAATATCCAACGTTCGAGGAAGGTGAAGACGGGCTTCCGCACCCTAGGAGCCAGGAGCCTCTACGATCACCTGATTTTAGTATTATCGGGTCTTCTGAACGTCGCCGTAATGTGTTTAGTCCTCCTTTTGAGTGTACGGGCTCGTTGGGGTGGCGGGCAGCTCACGGTCATGGTCCAAGTACTGAAACTCGCGAGTATCCTGACGAATACCGACCAGACATCTCCCTGGATACTTCGCTTGAAAAAGCCAGCTAAAACAGATATAATTATAGTTGTAAACTAATTGTGATGACTAAAAGTCGTTGCACGTCATCTATATATGATTGCAAAGATGTTACATCACCCACATCACTATAAGGAGTGAAAAATCATGGCCGAACAAGCCCCACAACAACAGCGTATTCGCATACGTCTAAAAGCATATGACCACAAGGTTATTGATCAGTCTGCAAAACAGATTGTTGACACAGCTCTTCGTACCGGGGCAACCATCGCCGGGCCAATTCCACTACCAACTCGTAAAACGGTCTACACTGTGGTCAAGAGTCCTCATGTCTACAAGAAAGGGCGTGAGCAGTTCGAAATGCGCGTACACAAGCGCCTGATCGATATCACGAACCCAACACCAAAGACTATTGACAGTCTTATGAATCTTTCTTTGCCCGCAGGTTGCGACGCAGAGATCAAAATGTAAAACCATACATTATAACCACAAAAAGCCGCCATTTGATTGTGCGGCTTTTTGTTGCGGGCCATAACTGTGTATGAATGCGAAAAGTGCATTGATATAAATCACAAAACTATAGCGATAATGCTTTGTTCTTGGTACACTCTTTGCATAGTTCTTAAACGAAGACACATATGCAGCCACGTGGGGACAGGCCTGTAATCATTAGCTTTCGGCTTGAACATTTGTTTGGCTGGGGCGTCACAATACTACTGTGCATTTTGCCGTTAGTGTTGTATTTTGATGCACATCCGCTCAGTCAGGTGCATGGTTTTGCTCCAACACTACTGATGCTTGGCCGCGTGGCAGGACTGATTGGCATGGTTATGTATGCGCTTAACCTCATATATGCAACTCGCTTGCGTTTCCTGGAATATTGGTTTGGCGGTCTGAACAGGGTCTATATTGCGCATCATCTACTAGGAGGGTTTGCGTTGATCTTTTTGGCCTTTCACCCGATGTTTTTGGCGCTACGGTATATACAGACATCTTTTACGCAAGCCGCACTGCTGCTGATACCGAACGGCCTTACGCCCATTAGTGCGCTCTGGCAAACTTCATCAGACTTTCACACTGCTGTGATTTTGCAATGGGGTGTATTTTTGGGCATTGTTGCATTTTGGGGCATGGTCATTCTGTTGCTGATCACGTTTTTCATAAAAATTCCGTATAACGTCTGGCTATTTACGCACCGATTCTTGGGTTTTGCGTTCTTCTTGGCAGGGCTGCATGTAGTTATTTTGTCAAACAATGCATCTTCGTCAACGCCACTCAAGCTTTATGTATTGGTCATGTCGATACTTGGCATTGCTGCCTTCATATATCGTTCGGTGGTAGGTAAAATTCTTATCCGCACATACAAGTATCGAGTCGTTGAAGTCGATGCCGTCAAAGGAGGCGTAGTCCATATGAAGCTACAGGCACTGGATTTACCCGTACCATACAAGCCTGGACAATTTGTTTTTATACGGTTTCTAGACAGCACTGAAGTTGGTATTAATAATGAATGGCATCCGTTTTCAATTTCTTCATCACCAAAGGACCAGCACCTACGGCTTAGTATCAAGGCACTTGGTGACTATACGGGTAAACTGGCAGCCCTCCGGTCTGGCGCAATAGCAGAGATCGAAGGCGCATACGGTAAATTTACCTTTACGAACTACAAAAATAAAAACCAAATTTGGGTTGCTGGGGGCATTGGTATTACACCATTCTTGTCTATGGCAAAGACGCTTGCCGACAATGACTACAAAGTCGATCTGTATTATTCGGTCAAAACTGCAAGTGAGTTGCTAGACTGGCGTTTGCTCAATGAGATCGCTGTCTTTAAGAAGGGTGACTTTAAGATTTATCCATTTGTTGCCGATCAGCAAGAAGGGTTTTTGACAGCTGACTATATAGAAAAACACAGCGGAAACTTGAAGGAAAAAGACATTTTTATATGTGGTCCGCCTCCTATGATGGCAGCGATGCGCAAACAGCTCAAGGCAAAATCGGTACCTGGGACAAGTATCCATACCGAGGAGTTTGCAATGTCATGATGAATCGAAAGGATTTATAATATGTGGCTTAGGCGTCTTGTGGGTGTAACGATCGTTTTGGCATTTGTGGTGATGAATGCATTAACAGTGTATGGTTTAACGGTATCAAAGAAGGTCGTAAAACCTGCCGTGCAATCTTCGCCCGTGTCGCAAGCTTCGGCTGTTGCCGCGCCAACTATTGTGCTTTCGGCCGAACCGACTTCGATTAGCGCCGGTGGATCTAGTGCACTGAAATGGACAGCTACTGGTGATCCTGCCTGCACCGCAACCAGTAATGTTGTCGGTCCGTGGAGTGGTGTCAAAACGCAAGTTGGAGCAGAAAGTACTGGGAGGCTAAGTAAGGAAGGTAACTTTGTGTATACACTGCGCTGTACTAATGCAGGCGGTAGCGCAGAAGCATCTGCAACTATCACTGTTGGTAGGGCGACGGCACCTACACAAGCGATTGTATCAAAAAGCACACCAACCGCTTTGGCAAAATCATATTGTGGAGGCCGAATACCGTGTTATGGACCAAAAGATGTCGCCACGCACGCCTCACAAGGTAATTGTTGGGGCTGGAATGGTGACGTAGTAATTAACATAAGCGGTTTTGATGCAGCGTATCATGTTGCAAAGAGTGGCATCTCAAGCATCCAGACTTCGCAGGTGTGTGGAAAAGATCTTGGGCCTTCATTGTCGGGAGGTGTGTCAGCAGGTGGTCAATCGCGCAATCATTTGCAATCGACAAAATCGAACATGAACGCAAATACAGCTCCATATTACGTAGGGTATTTTGATGCAACAAAGTAGGAGTAGTACATGAAAAAAAGCAAGACACAACAAAGCACGCGTCGATACGATCCGCAATTTGTTGCAGCAGCTGTCTTGGCATTTGGTGCATTGGTATTTTTGAGCGTTGGACTGTATGCTTTCAAACAAGCCCAGCCTACAGGTTACATCCAAGGTGTTTACGCATTGGGAACGCCGATTGTTGCTGGCGAGGCTACTGCAATCATCAACAATGTTCGTTACGATCAGGGTCATCAACCATTTGAAGCACCAAGTGGCAAGCAGTACATCATTGTTGATACGACATTTCAAAATAATACCGAAAAACCAATCGCTATTTTGCCTTCCAGTCAAACCTATATCAAAGATACAAGTAGTACCGTGTACTATCTGTCGCCAATGGGCCTCGAGGAACCGTTTCGGGCAGGAGAGTTGCTCCCTGGCGACAAAATTAGAGGAGAGCTAAGTTACTTGGTGCCAAAGGATACAGCGTATACTTTGTATATCGATGCAATTTGGAGTGGTGGAGTTGTGTCAGTTACGTTACGTCAATGACCAGGAAGGATAGTTATGGAGCAAGAAAATAAAGCAGAAAGTAGAGTTACGAAAAGGCGGGTTTCGTTACTGTTAGCGGTTGTTGCTGTTGGGATTGTCGGACTGTTTGTCGCGGGTAACGCTGCGGTGATGACACGTCGAGGGCAAGATAATGCCACGCGAGTTTTAGGCGCGACCATAAGAAATGAGGATTATGCTATTACTCTCAAAGGTATGTTAGTCGGCCAGGCAAACGAAACCAAAGGCACAGAACGCATAACCATACAGGTTGTCCTAACGAACACAAGTAGTGTATTGCAACAGATTTCCCCCGGACTGCAAATGCATCTTGTGAGTGATACGGGCACTGTATACCCTATAACTGCCGAATATGTACCTGCCGATATGTCTCTTGGAGGGCCACTTGAGCCGCAACAATCTATGGACCTGAGTGTCGACTTCAATATACCTATGAACGAAACTCCGCAAACGTTGACATTCCAGCCAGATAGCGCAAAACAAACAGCAACTATAGGATTGCAGTAGATCATGAGTTTAGATCCAATCATCGTTGAAATTAAGCCTCCAAAAAAACCTCCATTCAAAGGTCCAAAGCTTCCATTTAAGCTTTCAGATTTTGGTACTCCACGTGCAACAAAGATCATCACAGCAGTTGCTACCGTTGTGATCGTAACCAGCATAGTGCTATTTTCTGTCTTTACGGTTCTTGCAAATAATCGGTCATACAAAATCGCAAAAGGTATTCGTTCTGCAACAGACGAAATCGCACTCAATAACGAAGCGGTGAAAAGTGACATTGCACTGCCTGGCGGAACCGAAGCCGTAGGGCGTGGCGGCACCAGCGGTGCCAATAGTCCTGTTGTTACACTGACTGCATCGCAGTCTGCCGTCACAAAGGGAGAAAAAGTAAAACTGTCTTGGACAGTAACCAATAATCCAACTAGCTGTACTGCAAGTGATGATTGGTCTGGTGCAAAAAACCCAAACGGTGACGAACTGACACCGTCCTTAACGAATCTTCAAACGTACATCTTTACGCTGACATGTAAGACAAGTACGGGAACCGGTTTTTCAACAGTTAGTGTGAATGCCATTGAGCAAGGCGGCACAGGAACGGTTGGGCGTCCGGTCGTGACCATGACGGCTTTACCTTCACAGATATTTGTTGGCCAAAGCACGACACTTGCCTGGACGGCTACAAACAGCCCATCCTCGTGTAAGGCGAATGACGATTGGTCAGGCATGAAGGCTGCTTCTGGCTCGGCTAGTACAGGTGCCCTGACGTCAGCGAAATCTTACAAATTTACTTTAACTTGCACCAACAGTGCTGGCAGTGGCTATGTTTCGGCTACGGTTAATGTTTCTAATCCTCCGCCTGATGTTCCTGTAGTCAGTATCTCGACAAGCCCTTCAGGACCAATTACCCCTGGTTCGTCGGCGACATTGACATGGTCAGCGACCAACGGCCCAACCTCTTGTACAGCCAGCGGCGACTGGACAGGCTCAAAGGCGACTTCTGGATCGCAATCTACCGGTCCGCTCAATGTAATACAAGTGTACGGATTTACACTGACATGCACGAATGCGTCAGGGTCTAGTTTTGAAACAGCAACGTTGCAGGTATTACCAAATATCCCTACAGTATCAATTACCGCAAGCCCAGCTTCTATATTTATTGGCAACACATCGACCATAAGTTGGTCTTCAGCGAACGGCCCAACCTCTTGTACAGCCAGCGGCGACTGGTCTGGTACGAAAGCTGGTAATGGATCGGTGAGTACTGGAACGCTGTTGACGGCTGGTACATATACCTATCGGCTTGTCTGCGATAATCAAGCTGGCACGAGTGCAACCGCAACCGCAACGGTTACCGTGACATTACCCCCCAAGCCGGTTGTGACTATAAACGCAAATCCTATCAGCATCGCTGTAGGCGGAAGCTCGTCATTGACATGGTCAGCCACCAACAGCCCCACTTCTTGTACAGCCAGTGGCGACTGGTCTGGCTCAAAGGCAAGTAGCGGAACGGCTAGCACTGGAGCATTGTCTACCGTAAAAACCTATACGTATGCCTTAACATGCGTCAATGCTGGTGGCAGTGGCAGTGCTTCAACGTCAGTGTCCGTTAGCTCTGGTGCGCCTTCCGCCTCGCCGCCAGTTGTAACACTATCTGTATCACCAACCAGTATCGGTACTGGAAATAGCGCTACCATAAATTGGTCAGCCACCAACAGCCCCACCTCTTGTACGGCCAGCGGTAGCTGGACGGGTGCAAAGGCGGGCAGTGGCAGTACAAGCACCGGCACGATGGGTACGGCCGGCACTTTTACCTACACCCTTGCGTGCAGTAACGCAGCCGGATCAGACACAAAGTCAGCAACGCTTACTGTTATTGCGATCCCAGTTGTTACGATTTCTATAAGTCCTGCGAGCATAACGACAGGTAGTAGTGCGACTATCGCATGGTCAGCCACCAACAGTCCCACCTCTTGTACGGCCGGTGGAACGTGGACTGGCACAAAAGCCGTAAGCGGCACACAGACGACTGGTACTATGCCTACAGCCGGATCATATATCTACAGTCTGAGCTGTACGAATGCCGGTGGTACTGGCACGAACTCAACCACGCTAACTGTAACAAGTCCAGCGGTTGTGTATTGCAGTGGGTTAACACCGTGTTATGGTCCTTCGACGCTGGCATTGCATGCAAAAGTTGCGACTGACTGTTGGGGATACCAGACGAGCGGCAGTAATTCAACTATATATAACCTAACGGGATTTGCGCCTCGTCATTCGGGCGGTTCTGGCACTATCTTGACCGCGGCTAATTGTGGTCACGCCATAGATTGGACTGGTGCGCCGTCTAATGGTAAGCATACTGCTGCAAAATCAAACACCCAAGCTACTCTGAACGGATATAAAGTTGGTTATTATGACGCAGCAAAACCATAAGGCACAAAAGGAGAAAATCACGGTGGAAAAAACACAATCGAATCACAAGCGTCACGCAACAAGGAAGCGCCTTGGAAAGATATTTCGAGACGAGGATAGGCTGTTATTCGCAAGCTTTGTTGTCGTCATGACTGCGCTGGTTGTATTGGCGGCGGTGTATACGGCCAACAAAAATGCACACATCGTGTATCGTTCAGTCGAATCTGCGCCCGCAGCGCCAACAAAGGTCCTGACGTCTCAGCAACTTGCCGAGTCAGCCGTGTATAAGATTGCTGTCAGCGCTGTTGGCGAGACCGACAAGCATGACCCAGCATTTACAATTTCTGACGATGAGACCATGTTGATCGCAACGCTGACAATTACAAACACCAGTGATCACGTTCAGGAGCTGATACCAGCCACACAGCTGTTCGTGCGCAACAGCCAGGGTAACACATATAACATGCACCCAAGCGTTCATGTGACCGATCCCATGCAATCCGTCAAAGTTGCTCCCGGTCAAACAGTCAAGGGACAGGTGAGCTTTGCGGTTCCAAAGAGCCTCGAAAGGCCACTTTTGTATGTTGATTTGGGCTGGGGTGACTTTATACCTGTAGTGTACGATGTTTTGCACTAGATTTAGATTGCAGTTTTCAAATTATTGACACATCTGGCATAATGAAATAAAACGACTCAAAATATTTGAGCCATGCGGAAAATCAAAACACTTTGAACTAACCACACGTGAGGAGTAAGTTGTGATGAGCGGAACGCAAACGAAGTATTTGTGCGTAACTGGTGGTGTGTTGTCGGGGGTTGGAAAAGGTATTACAGCGGCAGCATTAGGTGTATTACTCGAGGCAAGAGGCTACAAAGTTTCGATCCAGAAATGCGACCCTTACCTAAATACCGATGCAGGAACATTGAATCCTGCAGAGCACGGTGAAGTGTTTGTGACCAAGGACGGTGCCGAGGCAGATTTGGATTTGGGCCATTATGAGCGATTTTTGAACATAGAACTGACGAAAACGAGCTCTCTGATGAGTGGGCGAGTATTGAGCAAGGTGATCGCCGACGAGCGCGCTGGCAAATATCTGGGCAAGACAGTCCAGATCATTCCGCACGTAACAAATGCTATGCAAGACTTTATCGTAGAGGCAGCGCGCGGCAGTGATGTTCATATTATTGAGGTTGGAGGTACGGTTGGCGACATCGAGAGCCTGGCATTTATCGAGGCACTGCGCCAGCTAAAAAACAAGGTAGGCCATGACAACGTGGTATATGCTCACGTTGTGTATCTGCCGTATCTTGAAGCAAGTCAAGAGATCAAAACCAAGCCTGCACAAAATGCAGTGCGGGATTTACGCGAAGCAGGTATTCAGCCTGATTTTGTATTTGCGCGTGCCGACAAACCAGTCCAAGAAAATGTATTGAAAAAGGTAAGCCTGTATAGCGATGTACCAGTAGATGCTGTTGTGCCTATGCCCACTGTTCAAACGGTGTATCAAGTTCCGCTGCTTCTCGAGGAACGAGGCATTGGTGAGTTAACAGTTAAGAAACTTGGGCTGAAGCCCAAAAGGGCAAAACTAGGCCCATGGCAGAAACTTGTCAAGACCATTCTAGATGAATCGCTGAGTGAAGTCCGTATAGGAATTGTAGCCAAGTATCTAGATCATCAAGATACATATACAAGTGTTGTTGAGGCACTAAAAGCCGCTGGCTGGGCACGTAAGCGCCGTGTGCGGATTGAGTGGATTAACGCTGAAAAGGTGACACGTGACACTGTTGCCAGTCAATTGTCCGGAGTAGCGGGTATTGTTGTGCCGGGAGGCTTTGGATCTAGGGGTATTGAAGGAAAAATTGTGGCCGCACAATATGCCTTGCAGCACAATGTGCCCTACCTTGGGCTGTGTTTGGGTATGCAGGTTGCTGCGGTTGGTGCCGCGCGACTGTCCGGAAAGGACGAGGCAAACTCAAGGGAGTTTGACGAACAAACCAGCGATCCGGTTATCGACATCATGGAGTCGCAAAAGGCGATTCTGGACAAAGGTGGCACTATGCGGCTCGGAGACTATATGGCGGCGCTCACAAAAGGATCAAAGGTGCGCAGCCTGTATGGTGAGTCGACAATCGTCGAGCGTCATCGTCATCGGTACGAGTTCAATAATGCATACGAGTCGGCACTGAGCAGTGTTGGGCTTGAGGTTGTTGGCCGGAATCCCGAAACAGGTCTTGCGGAATTCGTGGAAGCACCAAAGCATCCGTTTTACATTGGCACCCAAGCACATCCCGAATTTAAAAGCCGACCCTTGCATCCACATCCGTTGTTTGATGGCTTGGTCAAGGCATGCATCGACGCTAAGCAAAAAGTTTGATACCATAAGCAGGAATATATGGCTTCGAAAAAAACAACTAAAACTGTTCAGCCACCAGAAAAAGACGGTGTGTATTTGCTGAAGATCGTATTGTTTTTCCTGCTTGGTTGCCTATGGGTTTCGGTAGGTAACGAAAGCATAACAATTCCGGTTGGTCTGTTGTTTGGGTTTGTTCTTGCATCTCATGATCATTTTCAGATTGACAAGAAAATTGAGTACGTAGTGCTGTTGTTTGCTGCCATACTGAGCTTTTTAGCACCAATTGGTTTTGTATTGACACTAGGGTAAGGAGAGAAAAATGAGCAGACGATCGCAAAAACCGCTCTTGTTTGGATTGGCTGCATTAATGTTGTGCGCGTCTATACTGTTTGGTACGCTGCAGCAAACCTCTGCTGAGCCTGTAGCCACCTGTGACACTGTGCAAGCGTGTGTGGTGGGGGCATTCGATGATGCGCCAAAGGCACTCGAAGCACTCAAGATGGCACAGTATACCGCCCCGCAGCCGCCTGTCGCACATCAGCGAAAAGTAGGCAATCGAGTGATCGTAGATTACGTGGTTTTGCCAAACGGCAATGTAGCAGCAGATTTTGATCAGTTCAAGGTGCTTGTGAACGAGACACTGAACGACCAGCGAGGCTGGGCGCGTATGGGAGTCACCTTTAATCAGGTTAGTTCGGGCGGAGCGTTTACGATGTATTTATCCGAAGCCGCTGCGGTACCTAATTTCTCGCCAACGGTTTGCGATGCAACATACAGCTGTCAGGTTGGCTCGAACGTTATTATCAATCAGGACAGGTGGCTTGGCGGTACCGATGCCTGGAATAAGGCCGGCGGCAGCTTACGAGATTATCGTCATATGGTAGTCAATCACGAAGTTGGGCATTGGCTTGAGCATCCTCACTTGAATTGCGGCGGAACAGGTCAACCAGCGCCTGTGATGCGTCAGCAGTCGATTGACTTGCAAGGATGTACGTTTAACCCATGGCCGCTCGACAGTGAGCTGTGGTCGACGAGGCTCGGCATATGACGCAGCTGCGTGTACAGAAAAATCGATTTACTCGTCGCAAAATATTGCTAGTAGTTGTTTGTTGTGTCTTGGCTATTTTGGTGATCGAAGGTATGTTATATGCTCGCAGTACCTACGGAGTTCGGCAATTCACAAAAATCAAAGACACGAATCGTACGGTTATCGTATCGACAACGACGACTATCAAAACGGCGTCATCGACAGGCATACAGCATTCACTTGCAGGGCTATCAACTGCTTTGCAGGAGCCCCAGGGGGCATCATGCGAACAAAACGACACATACATGTTTGTAACAGTGAAGCACTTCAAAGATCATAACGAGTCCTGTCAAACATATACGAAAAATGTAAAAGCGGCAAAATCCAAAGCCACACAGCTGGCTGCTATGGGTGCATATTCGAATGATCTAGTAGAGGCGCTGAAGCCAGTAATGTCTGCCGACTCGCTGGGTGCAGACCCTACTGCGGCAGTTGACGCGTATACGAAAGCAGCAGATCGCGTCTCGAAGCTCCAGCATCCGTCAATCTGGCAAAAGCAGCACGAAGCCCTGGTCGCAAAGCTAAAACAGGCATCGGCTGATGCAGCGGCAGTTGCCGAGGCTCAGAAAATCCAGAGTGTCGATGGATTTCGCCAAAAATCCGAAGCCATGCAGAAGACAGTTATTGCAATGAACGCCATTGGGGCGGAGTTCCATAAGGGCTTGATAGACGAGAGTACTGCACTGCAAACGATTTTAAATACTTTGTCGTAAAAAATGGCTTGCCGACAACAAGCATTATCGGTATAGTACAGATAAGAATCGTGGAAAAAGCAAAGAAAATTATCATCACCGATACTAGTGAGGATGATGCTACTAGTAGTCAGCAATCTACCGTAAAAAGTCGGACTATTTTGGTGCGCGAGGTTTCGGTTCAGGCAGATCATGATGCAAAACCAAAAGCAAAAAAAGTTAAAATAACCGAAGATCATCCGCCTGTTGAGCCACTGCCAAAGATCACTCATGCGCGTCGAAAAAAAATTGCGATTACTGCCACTAAAAACAGTACAAATATAGCGCCTCGCAAAGTCCGTAAACCAATCAGTGTGAAGCCGTTGCCAGAACAGCCTGTTATTCAACAAAAGACCGATGATATTCCAGCTACATCAGCAAAACCAATACAGTTTACGATAGCGTCGCATAAACCAACTCAGCAGCCAAAAAAACGTGAAGTACCCGACCTAGAAAAGTCCGCACCAAAAAAAACGGAAGTAGTGCAGCCTGCGAAGCCAGAAGAAAGCACATCGCCTGTGTATGTCGACGATTCCCAGGCAGTCGAACCTCAGCCAAAAACTCAGCCGGAACCGTCTCCGGCGCGTGCCGCGACAAAAACAACTGTCCCTGAGGTGGAAGAAAAGTCCACCAAAATGAGGTCAAATACATCGAAAAAACAAGTAGTCGTTCTGTTGCTAATGACCTTGTGTGCAGTGTGTTTGGGCGTGCTTGTCGGCTATATTGCATGGATGCGTGTACAGCCCGAAACGATCATCAAAGTACAAGAACCAACCGTAGACACTTCACCACAGGCGATTGAGCTGCGAAACATCCAGCGCACGTCTCGAATCGAGGTGCTAAGTTCAAAAATCAACGAGTATCGAGACATACATGGCTCGGTACCTACCCTGGACCAACTAAATGATGCGTCGTGGCGCGCGTGGAACCTGTTTGACTTTGATGCAACAAGTATCTGCGATCCGCTGCAAGACTATCCATGCAAGCTTTCGTCGGCAGATGCAGCGCATGTCATCATATATCAACCCACAACTCAGCTCTATACGTCTTGCACCAATGACTGTTCCAAATATCGTCTGGCTGTTCACCTTGAAAAGCCCGGGTCGCCGCTCTACGAAAAATCTCTGTAAGATACTTGACGCACACCCCTGATATGTGGTAAGATCTACCGGTATATCAAAACTGCACTTTGGACTTGGTGAGTTCGGCAAGTCAGGCCACGCGCCTGAAACTACCGTGACCACCAAGCATTTTTATGCAAAAAGGGGCCGATTTTTCACCCCTGGAGCTCCAGAGGCAATTAACTCGAAAGGGAGTACTATGAAAGCACTCATCACGAGAAAGGTCGGCATGACGAGCATCATCACCGATGATGGCGCGCTTACGCCCGTTACCTTGCTTTCCGCTAGTCCCTGCGTGATCACGCAGGTCAAAACCGCTGAAACCGACGGGTATACAGCGGTACAGCTTGGCTTTGAAGAAGGCAAAAATGCCACAAAGCCAGAGGCTGGACATTTTAAAAAGTCGGGTGCAAGCCCGAAGGTCGTACGTGAGTTTCGTGTCGACGAAATCGAAGACGGCATTGCCGTTGGTACTAGCGTCGCTGCCGATGTTTTTGAAGTTGGTGACAGCGTGCATGTTACTGGCACTAGCAAGGGTAAGGGCTTCGCGGGAACAATCAAACGACATAACTTCAAGCGTGGTCGCAAGACGCACGGTGGTCAGAGCTACCGACGCCCAGGTTCGATTGGGTCTATGTACCCACAGAAGATCTTCAAGGGCAAGCGTATGGCCGGCCAGATGGGCAACGAGCAGGTTACTGTTCGCAACCTACGTGTCGCCTTGGTCGATACCGAGAATCAAGTGATTGGTGTTGTTGGAGCAGTTCCTGGTCCACGCAAGGGCATCATCATTTTGAAAGGAGCAAACTAATGTCTGTCGCTACCTATACGAGCGCTGGCGCCAAGGCTACAACTGCCGTGAAGCTTCCAAAAGAAGTATTCGCAGTAGAAGTCTCGAGCCATCAACTGCTCAAAGAAGCATATGTTGCGTACATGGCGAATGGTCGTCTTGCTAGTGCCACCACAAAAACTCGTGGCTTAGTGAGCGGTGGTGGAAAAAAGCCATGGGCCCAAAAAGGTACTGGCCGAGCACGTTTTGGCTCGAGCCGTAACCCGATCTGGCGTGGTGGTGGTGTTGTATTTGGTCCAGATGGTACCGAAAACTACACTCGCACGCTAAGCACAAAATCAAAGCGTTTGGCATTACGTCAAGCACTCAGCCTAGCTGTAAGTGGCAAGAATGTTGTCGTAATCGAAGATTTTGCGCCAAAGGGTGCCAAGACAAGCGCAGCAGCAGAACTGCTCGCGAAGATCGGCGCTGCATCTCGTACTGTCATTGTCGTCGAAGCAAAGACACCAGAAATTGTCCGTGCAACCAATAACTTACCAGAAGTGATTGTATCGACCGTTGGCGGTCTGAACGTCTTTGATGTAATGAACGCTAGTAACATAGTCCTGACAAAGGGTGCAGTTACTGCACTTGAAGCTCGACTTGTAGCAGCAGGAGGTGACAAATAATGAGTCTCGTTATCACCCCTCGCATGAGCGAAAAAGCCTATGCAGTTGCAACAGAACGCAACACATATGTATTTGTCGTACCAATCAGTGCGAATAAAGTTGATATCAAAAAAGCAATCGAAGCACATTATGAAGTGACTGTGAAGACCGTGAATGTCGTCGTACAAGATGGCAAGGTCAAGCAGTCCTACAAAAAGCGTGGCGGTCGAACAATCGGCAAGCGATCTGATTTTAAGAAGGCATATGTTCGCGTAGCCGAAGGTCAGACCATTCCAGTCTTTGCCGCGATCGACGCTGAAGAGGAGAAGAAATAATGGCCATTAAAGCACTGAAACCAACCACTCCTGGTCAGCGCGGCATGACAACACAGGACTTTAGCGAAATTACCGCTAAAAAGCCTGTTAAGAGTCTGTTGCAGATCAAAAAGAGTACGGCTGGTCGAAACAACCAAGGTCGTATTACGACTCGCCACAAGGGTGGCGGTGTTCGACGCTACTACCGTGTCATCAATTTCAAGTTGGCTCCCGGTACAACTGCTACTGTTGAAGCTATCGAATACGACCCAAACCGTTCAGCACACATTGCTCGACTCAAAGAGTCAAATGGTACGTTTCATTACATCATCGCCGCAATTGGCATGAAAGTTGGTCAGACTATTACATCTGACGTCGAAACTGCTGTTGAAACAGGCAATCGTATGCCACTCAAGAACATTCCAGTCGGTAGTACGATCTATGCAATCGAACTACAGGCTGGTCGTGGTGCGCAGCTTGTGCGTAGCGCAGGTAACGGTGCACAGCTTATCGCGAAAGAGGGCGACTATGCACAGGTAAAATTGCCTAGCGGCGAAGTTCGTAAGATTCACGTTGAATGTATGGCGCACATTGGCAGTGTTGGCAACGTCAAGCACCAGAACCGTAAAATCGGTAAGGCTGGTCGCAATCGTCGACTCGGCATTCGCCCAGCTGTCCGTGGTGTTGTCATGAACGCCGTAGATCACCCACACGGTGGTGGTGACGGTGGCCGACACGGTATCGGTGGTGGTAAGAACCACGGTGCCGCACCAAAGACACCTTGGGGCCAGAAGACTCTGGGCTACAAGACCCGACGTCGCAAAATTTCCAATACGTTTATTGTTAAGAGCCGTCATCAGGCGAAGAGGAGAGGGTAGTTATGAGTCGTTCACTCAAAAAAGGCCCATTTATCGATCCGAAGCTCGCTAAAAAAATGGCGGCTTTGGGCAAAGAAGATCGCACCATCGTCAAAACATGGTCACGCTCTTCCGTTATTTCCCCCGACTTTGTCGGACGAACAATTGCAGTGCACAACGGTCGAGTGCATGTACCAGTGTTCGTGACAGAAAACATGGTTGGCCACAAACTCGGTGAGTTTTCACCAACCCGTAAGTTCCGCTCTCACGGCGGTAAGATGGCTAAGAAGTAGGAGTCTATAGCATGCCTGTACAAGCAGTAGCAAAAGGTGTTCGTATGAGTCCTCGCAAGGTCGGCGTTGTAGCCGCTCTTGTCCGTGGCCGTACAGTCACCGATGCTTTGACGATTCTGGAGCATACGCCACGCCGCAGTGCTGATCCGGTCGCCAAAGTAATCGCCAGCGCTCGTGCTAACGCCGAGCACAATCATGGCTACAAGCCTGACACTCTCAAGATTGTTGAGATCAGTGTGAGTCCTGGCCAGCGTTTGAAGCGTTATCGCCCAGCCGCTCGCGGCCGTGCCTTGCCATTTCAGCGCAAAACCAGCCACATTCGTGTGGTTGTCGACGGTGAACTTCGTCAAGTCAAAAAAGTAGCCGACAAGGTCGCTGCAAAGCCTGCTGAAGAAAAAGCAGCTGCACCAGCACCCAAGAAGGCTGCGCCAAAGAAGGAGACCAAGTAATGTCTGCGCTAACTAGGGAAAAGAGCAGCCAGAGCGATCGAATTCATTTCGTCGCCCTGCGCGATGAGAAAAACCGTAGGTTTGTCTCATGCCCAGAAAAGGAGACCAAGTAATGGGCCAAAAAGTGAATCCAGTCAGTATGCGCCTGCAGGTCAACAAAGATTGGCGCAGTAAGTGGTTTGCTCCTCGTAAAGATTACGCAACCTTTCTTACCCAAGACCTAACAGTTCGTCGATATATCGACAAAAAAGTTGGTTCTCGTGGTGCTATCAACAAAGTTGACATCGAGCGTTCGCCAAACCTCGTAACCGTTACTGTTCATACGGCTAAGGCCGGTGTTGTAATCGGCCGTGGTGGTAGTGGCGCCCAAGAACTAAAGGCTGCGATCGAAAAGATCTACGGCACACAAGTTCGCGTCAACATCGAAGAGGTTAAAAAGCCCGAACTACATGCCAAGCTTGTTGCCGAGAACATCGCCAATCAGCTTGAGCGTCGTATTGCCTTCCGTCGTGCTGTCAAAAGTACTGCCGCCGCAACTATGCGTGCAGGTGCAAAGGGAATTCGTGTCGAAGTAGCTGGTCGTTTGAACGGTGCCGAGATGAGCCGCCGCGAAAAGGAAATCCTTGGGAGCGTGCCACTTCATACACTTCGTGCCGACATCGACTATGGTTATGTTCGTGCTAAAACCATTGCCGGAATCATTGGCGTTAAGGTCTGGATCTACAAAGGGGAGGTAAACTAGTATGTTGCTTCCAAATAAAATGGCGCACCGCAAGGTGTTCAAGGGTAAGATTCGTGGTATCGCGACGCGCGGTGACTACATCGCCTACGGAGAGTTTGCTCTGCAAGCCCAGGGTCACGAACGAATTACCAGCCGACAGATCGAATCCGCTCGCCAGGCTATGACCCGTTACACCAAGCGTGGTGGACGCGTCTGGATCCGCATATTTCCACACACTCCAGTAACCCGCAAGCCGCAAGATGTAAAAATGGGTAGCGGTAAGGGAAGTCCAGAATTTTATGTTGCCAAGGTAAAGCCCGGAACCGTTTTGTTTGAAATGCAAGGCGTAACCGAAGAAGTTGCCCGAGAAGCTATGCGACTCGCCGCACACAAGCTGCCGGTTAAAACGAAATTTATCACGAAAGGAGACAACTAGTATGGCAAACAAAGCTTTTGCAGAACTAACTGCGCTCCCAGCTGGTGATCTCGTGAAAAAGGCAGCCGAGTTGCGCGTCGAGATTGCAAACTTAGCTCGTGGAACCCGAATGGGTGAAGTGCAGAACGTACGTGCCTTGGGTACTAAGAAGCGTGAGCTTGCTCGTGTGCTAACTGCCGCCGGCCAAGTAAGCACGAAGAAAGAGGAGAAATAATATGGCTCGTACCATAGTCGGACACGTGGCCTCAAGTAAGGGCGATAAGACAATCGTCGTTGCCGTGGTTTCGCGAAAGACACACCCGATTTACAAGAAGCAGTATTCGGTAACCAAGAAGTTTATGGCTCACGACGAAAAGAACGAAGCTCACGAAGGTGACCGTGTTCAGATCGAAGAGTGTCGACCATTGAGTGCTCGCAAGCGTTTTACGCTGGTAAAGGTTCTTGAGACCGCTCATGTAAAGCATGTTGAGTCTGAGGCTCCAAAGGTGGAGGAAGCGTAAGATGATCCAGCAAGAATCGCGACTGCTCGTCTGTGACAACAGTGGCGCCAAAGAGATTTTGTGTATCCGTGTCCTTGGTGGCACGAGACGACGCACAGCCCAGGTTGGTGACATTATTGTGGCAACGGTCAAGCAGGCAAGCCCAAACGGTAACGTAAAGAAGAAGCAAGTTGTCAAGGCGGTCATTGTTCGTACAAAGAACACAATTCGCCGCAAAGACGGCTCGAGCATTCGTTTCGACGACAATGCTGCTGTCATCGTCGGTGAAGATAAGCTGCCAAAAGCTACGCGTATATTTGGCCCAGTGCCACGTGAATTGCGTGAACTCGGTTACGCCAAGATCATTAGCTTGGCTCCGGAGGTACTCTAATGTCTGAAGATAAGAAAATATTTAAGATCCGTTTGAAGAAGGGCGACACAGTTGTAGTTCGTTCTGGCAAATACAAGGGCCAGACCGGTACCGTAACTGCAGTACATCCTTTCGAGAACAAGGTTACTGTCGACGGCATCAATGTCGTCAAGAAGCATCAGAAGCCAACACAAGCACAGCCGCAAGGTGGCGTTGTGGACGTGACAAAGCCAATTTGGGTAGCAAAAGTCGGCCTTGTCGATCCAAGCACCAAAAAGGCTGGACGTATTGCCTATAAGCTTGACAAAGACGGTAAAAAAGTTCGTGTATTTGCAAAGACACAGAAGGAGATCAAGTAATGGCTACCAAAACCACTGCCCTAGCTTCAACTGCGCGTTTTAAGCACCTATACAACGACCAGTACCGTGCCGAACTAAAGACAGAACTGGGCCTAGACAATGTCAACCAGGTGCCACGTTTGCAAAAGATTGTAGTCAATGTCGGACTCGGCAAAGCCAAAGACGACAAAAAGCTCATGGAAATTGCGACAAACACACTGTTGAAGATTACTGGCCAAAAGCCCATGGAAACCACTGCTCGCATGAGCATCGCAACGTTTAAGCTACGTGAAGGCAACAAGATTGGCCTAAAGGTAACGTTGCGTGGTGACCGCATGTACGAGTTTATGGACCGCCTCATTACTATCGTATTGCCACGCTTGCGTGACTTTCATGGTACTCCGGCTGGCGCCTTTGACGCTCAGGGCAACTATAGCCTTGGTCTGCGTGACCAATCAGTTTTCCCCGAACTGAGCTTCGAAGAAACCACGACAGCACACGGAATGCAGGTAAATTTTGTAATAGATGCCGAACAGCCAGAACACGCTCGCGCGCTGCTTGCGAAGTTTGGTATGCCGTTCGAGAAAGAAAGGAAAGCATAACATGGCAAAGAAGTCTATTGTTGTCCGGGATCAAAAGCGCCGCGATATGCATGACAAATACGCTGCAAAGCGTGCCGAGTTAAAGCGCCTTGGCGACCTCGAAGGTCTTGCAAAATTGCCCCGTAATTCAAGCCCAACCCGTTTAAAGAACCGCTGTAGCGAGACTGGTCGACCTCGTGCATACATGCGCACATTTGGCCTCAGCCGCATCTCGTTTCGCGAGCATGCCGTAAAAGGCGAAATCCCTGGCGTAACCAAGTCAAGCTGGTAGAAAGGAATACGAATAAATGGTTTCAACAGATCCAATTGCAGACATGCTGACTCGTATTCGCAACGCTATCGCGGTGAACAAGAACGAAGTCAACTTGCCTTACAGCAAAATCAAGCACACTGTAGCTGATGTTTTGGCTCAGCAGAAGTTTGTCGACACTGTCGAACAGGTCGAAGTTGGTGGCGAAAAGAGATTGCACGTAGTGATCAATCAGCCCAATACCAATGCCCGCATCACCGAGATTGCTCGCCTGAGCAAACCGGGCCGAAGAGTGTATAGCCCCGCCGACAAGATTCCAACCGTTAAGGGCGGCCGTGGTGTAGTTGTTGTTTCAACAAGCAAAGGCATCATGACCGGCAACGAAGCCAAAAAACAAGGCCTCGGCGGCGAATTAATCTGCAAGGTTTATTAATAATTATGGACTCTACGGTATACGAAGCAGATCTAAGACTATTATTTATACTAGTTTTCATAATGCCATTTGCTGCGTACATCGTATTGAAATATAGGAAGAAAAAGAGAGGATAGAGCATGAGTCGAGTAGGAAAACTGCCCATTCAGGTACCCAGCGGTGTGACAATCACTGTCGACGATGCTTTTGTGACCGTAACTGGTCCCAAAGGCACGCTGCAACAGTTCACTATGCCCGGAGTATCTGTGGAACAAGAGGACGGTACCTTGTATGTCAAGCGTGCCAGCGATGAGCGTGAACACCGTGCTAAGCACGGCCTTATGCGCGCATTGGTTAACAATATGGTTATTGGTGTCACCGACGGCTTCACTAAGAAGCTCGAGATCAACGGTGTCGGGTATCGAGTAGCCATGGAAGGTTCTAAGCTGAAACTGGCACTTGGATTCAGTCACGACGTGTATTTTGCAGTCCCTGACGGGATTAAGATCACTACCGAGCAAAATACAATTAGCGTCAGTGGCATTTCAAAACAACGCGTTGGCCAGGTAGCTGCCGAAATCCGTGCACTCAAGAAGCCTGAGCCGTATAAGGGCAAGGGCATCAAGTATGAAGGTGAACGCATAATCCGAAAATCGGGTAAGTCAGGAAAGGATAAGTAGGCATGAACACTGTTAAGAAAGCCCAAAACCTCAAGCTTCGAAAAGCTCGTGTTCGTGCTACTGTCCAAGGCACTAGCGAGCGACCACGCTTGACTGTTACCATCTCGAACTTGCACGTTTCTGCGCAAGTAATCGACGACGAGAAGCAAGTTACATTGGCCGCTGCAACGACGATTGGCAAAAAGCTGACCGGTACAATGACCGAAAAAGCAGCTGCTGTTGGCAAAGAAGTCGCTGTAGCTGCCAAGAAGGCCAAAGTTACCAAAGTTGTATTTGACCGAAATGGTCGTATTTATCACGGTCGCGTAAAGGCTTTGGCCGACGCCGCCCGAGAAGCAGGATTGGAGTTTTAATATGGAACCACGACGAAATAACCGTGACCGTCGCGACAATCGCCGCGGTGACCAACCACAAGAAGAAAAGCTCTTTGACGAGCGTGTTGTAAACGTTGATCGCGTTGCACGTGTTGTCAAAGGTGGCCGTCGTTTTCGTTTCCGCGCTTTAGTAGTTGTCGGTGACAAAAAAGGCAAAATCGGTGTAGGCATTAGCAAGGGTGCCGACGTTTCTGCGGCCGTTACCAAAGCCGTCGACGTAGCCAAGAAGAACATGATCGAAGTACATCTGTACAAGGGTACGTTGCCACACGAAGCACAAGCAAAGGTCGGTGGTTCGAACATCCTTATCAAGCCAGCCAGTGCCGGTACCGGTCTTATCGCCGGTGGTGTAGTTCGCACGATTTTGGAAGTTGCCGGTGTTAGCAATGCATTGTCAAAGTCCTTGGGCTCTACAAACAAGGTAAATACCGCCTATGCAACCATCGAAGCACTGAAGCAGCTTGTTCCTGCTGAGCGTTGGGTAACTGACGTAGCCAAGAAGAAAGTGAGCACCAAATAATGAAATACCACGAATTACAAGCTTCGGCTCAGAAGAATCCAAAGCGCGTTGGACGCGGTATCTCGGCTGGTCAGGGTAAAACCGCTGGTCGTGGCACCAAAGGCCAAAACTCGCGAACCGGCGGTCGACGACGACCAGGTTTTGAAGGCGGTCAAACACCTCTTATGCAGCGTTTGCCAAAACTACGCGGCTTTCGTAGTGTTCGCGTGAAAAGCGAAAACGTCTACACCGGTCAGCTCGATCAGTTTGCTGGTAAGACTGCCGACAATTTTACGTTGGCTGCAGCCGGTATAACTTCGAGCCCATACGTAAACGTTAAACTGGTTGTCAAGGGCGATGTTACATCCAAAGTGTCTGTTGAGTTACAGGCAGCGAGCGAAAGCGCCAAAGCAGCCGTGCAAAAAGCTGGTGGCAGCTTCAAGGCTGTGCCACGCGTTGCGCGGACAAGCGCTAAAGACGACAAATAGTACACGTTTCGTGCACAGTAAAAAACACCCCCAGCCAGGGGTGTTTTTTGTGAAAATGCAGCATAAAAGAAGATGTGCACCGCTCGAATTCTAGGCTTCTGGACGGCGCGTAGGGTACTTGTTGCGCATCTATGACTACTCTATTGTGCCCATGCTTGCATTGCGTGCTTACAGGGGTATACAGTTGAAGTACTGTGAAGTATTTCATCTTTTTGGCGGTCGTTTTGTCGGCTTTTTATATCGGTGCAACGCAACTGGTTTTACATGGTGTCCAGGATTTGGCAGACGTCTACAGAAATGCCGATACAATCGCGCAAAATGCTGTCAACGGCGAACAATAAAGTATCTGCAAAATTCATGTATTTGCCCGTTGCTTAAGATGGGATTGTGTCGCTTGAGAGTGCTAATTTGACACTGGCAATATTGTCGATTTTATGTGGAAAAAGCCGCTGGGCTTCAGCGGTATAGTAGCTATGGTTTTGCAAAAAGTGCAGCTGCCGCGTATTGAACTCATGCCACGTGGCTCCCTGGGGTGACTGACCAGGGTAGTATTCGCTATACAAATTTCGCAC
The DNA here is from genome assembly GCA_964426305.1 of uncultured Candidatus Saccharibacteria bacterium. GTDB lineage: Bacteria > Patescibacteriota > Saccharimonadia > Saccharimonadales > CAIOMD01 > CAYRPO01. The sequence goes on along the minus strand of CAYRPO010000008.1, from coordinate 2,227 downwards.
TCTACTCCAAAAATAATCTGTTGGTGATCCGAGGGTTGCAAGGTCGGCATCGGCCAAAATCTGAGCTTCAATGCTTTTGCCATGCGCCGATTGTTTTGTCACGCCGTCGACATTTGCTACAACCGTTGCCATGATAGCCTCGCGTACCATAGCGCAATGATCGTCGTTAAACAGAGCATGTAAACGCATGGCGCGAATTGCAGCATCGGCGCTTGCTTGTTCGCTTGCGACCGATCCAAGGCTATGATCAAAATCATGGAACGCGCCAGCTATGCGAAGCAAGAACCGCGACTCTGGCACAATACGGCCATGCTCGACTGCTTGTATGGCCATGGCTTCAGCTGCTGCTGCAACGTCGATAGCATGTGATTTGTTGTGATAAGGCTTCGGATGCGTGCCATTCGGCCCGTACATAGCATCGATTGCTTCGTATGCAGATGACGCTATCGCGGCACTGATATGGTCAAGTTCCTGTAATAGTGCAGTACCCATAGATCTGTATTGTATCGCACATACACAGGCAAAACGTACAAATGTAGACAAAATAGCAGCAACTTGACGGTATCGGTTATGATATAGTGGTATAGAACTTTTCAGAATAAACCGAAAAATTGTTGAGGTGTAAGAATATATGAACTGGAAGATTATTGGACGATCACTAAAAAGTGCAGATATGCGAAAGCGTGTCTTTGTTGTGGTTGGAATCTTGGTTGTTTTTCGATTTTTAGCACATGTGCCAATTCCTTTAGCCGAGCCATCCACACTGAAGCAGGTGTTAGATAACGTCTTTGCGCAAGCAAATTCAAGTCAGTTTTTGGGATTTCTCAATATTTTGAGCGGCGGTGCTCTGGCGCAATTTTCGATCATGCTGGTTGGCCTAGGTCCATACATCAATGCCAGTATCATCATGCAGCTCCTGACAAAAGCAATACCTAAACTTGAGGCACTGAACAAAGAAGGCGAATACGGGCGCAAAAAAATCCAGCAATGGACGCGCATGCTAACCTTTCCACTTGCCATTATTCAATCCATCGGTACGGTATTTTTGGTGCGCCAATACGCGCAGGGCGTCGGTGGCTTGGGTGATCTCATTGGCCAAGCCACACCCGGGCAATGGGCCTTGATGGTTGCAGCGTTAACCGGCGGCGCAATGCTTTTGATGTTTTTGGGAGAGCTGATAACAGAGCAAGGGATTGGTAACGGCATTAGCTTATTGATCACAGTTGGTATTGTGAGCCAATTGCCTGGTACTATTTCAAAACTTGTTGGTAGCGTAGTGCAGCAGAATGAAAAGTTTTCACTGTTTGGGCATTTTAGTTTGCCGATCAATAGCACCGCGTTATGGATCTCGCTGGGCATTTTAGTAGCCGTGCTTGCGGTGACTGTGTTTGTGGTATATCTAAACGAGGCGCAACGACGTATAACCATAAGCTATGCAAAGCGTTTGCAGGGCAATCGAGTATACGGTGGGGTAACGACAGTCTTGCCGATCAGGCTTATTACGGCGGGTGTTGTGCCTATCATCTTCGCAGTTGCGTTTTTGTCGCTCCCCGCTTTTGTTGGGCAGCTGCTAACCACTAGTAGCAGTCAGCAGCTGCAACAAATTGGTAGTAAACTAGTAGGCTGGTTTCAGGATCCAACAAATACTGGGGTCTTCGCCAGTGGCTGGGAGGCATGGATTTATCCAACGCTATACTTCTTGCTTGTCTTTATGTTCACGTTCTTCTATACCAGTGTCGTCTTTAACGCAAAAGAAATCGCCGAGAACTTGCAGAAACAAGGTGGCTTTATCGATGGCGTTCGCCCAGGCGTACAGACAGAAAAATACCTCACAAAGGTCGTTAATCGCCTCACGTTATTTGGCGCTATGGCGCTTGGCTTCTTGGCGGTTTTGCCGATCATCGCACAGAGCCTCATAGGAACCAATCAGATTGCAATTGGTGGTACCAGCATACTAATCCTAGTATCGGTCGCCCTAGAGACCTTGCGACAGCTTGAATCGCGTGCCCTCATGATCACCTATGACGACTACACGATCGACATCGATAGCTCCAAAAAAGCAAAGCGCCGACGCTTGCCCCGTATTTCGTCGCTTCGTCGAAGCAAAGCAGTAGCTTAGTGTTGGCCTACATTAATCGTAAAACACTTTACATTACACCTCTGGTGTAGTAGAATCAGTAACTGTTGCGATTTATGGCTAATACGAAAGAAGTTATCGAACTTAGTG
>CAYRPO010000007.1:20562-24431 GCA_964426305.1 uncultured Candidatus Saccharibacteria bacterium | reverse complement strand
GATCTATATAAGGGCAAATGGTCTCCTGGTAACTACAATCTCGATCCGTCCACTGGTACAAAGGTGTATTGTGGGTATGACGCTGCTCACCCAGAAGGTAACCATAGCGATGGCATCCAGATGCATGGCGGTACGGGAATCAATATTCACAGAAATTCATTTTTCGTGAACGCCGTTAGCGAACCACAAACAAACGCCGGTCTCATGATGAACAAAGGCGGAGACATCCACGTTACAAACAATCATTTTAAGTGGGGCGTTTGTTCTGTGAATATGCCGGCGGGTCTGACGGGAGTCGTCGAGGTTCTCGACAATACGTTTTACGGCAACAACGGCTCGACTGGCACTGCCGGACAAGACAACAACGGCTGTTCGATCATTCGGTCATCGACTGCAGGGTACATCTTTAGTAATAATCTCTGGGAGATCGGAACGCCGATCAGACTTATAAATGGATAGTCTTTCGCTTTTCTTGGTTTTTGTAATCTTGATATCGAGCAGGATTATTTGAAAGGATGTGAAAATTATCGATTGGGTTGGTGCAATGTGCATATATAATGAAAAAGAAACATATGGTTACTAAAAAACACACACAACACATACGCATAGCTATAGTATTTGTGATAGCCTTTGCGGTTATTGCGGTCTTTGGTTTTAGTGTCTCAAGGAGTAGTACACGGCAACCGAATGTCGGTACATCCAGAGCTTCTTCGACAGAGCCCGCAGATATCAACAATGACAACAAAGTCGATGTCTTGGATCTCTCAATATTGCTTGGCAAGTGGAGGACGTCCGATAGTCTCAGCGACCTAAACAAGGATGGTACGGTGAGTGTTTTTGACCTATCGATATTGCTTGCCCGGTGGGGTGTAGCTGCGGGCGCAGCCAAGCCAAGCGCAAGCAATACAGGTGTTCCAGCAGGACAAACACTGACTGCACCAGTCACGAATACAACTACCGGCATTACTGTCGCTAGTAACGGCAACGTGACTATTAGTAAATCAGGTGTTTTTAGTAATCTACAGATTAGCGGACGACTGCACATCAAGGCTGCAAACGTTACAGTGAAAAATAGCCGAATTTTGGGTACTCCGAACCCGTATGATCTGCCCGACAATCCGACGTCCGCAGCGGAATGTTCGACCATCCCCAATAGCGGCAATACGGCAGCGGTGCTTGCTATCTATAACTACGCAAATTTTATACTTGAAGACAGCGAGGTCAATATCTCTAGGGCAAACATCTTGAATGATGGTATTCGTGGGTCAAATATGACCATTCGACGGGTAGAGATTTCTAACGGGATCGATGGAATAGGTATATATAAGGCCTCTGGAGGGGATGCTGCAACGATTGTGGAATCGTCCTACATACGGGATCTGTATATTGCAACATATTCTCCTGACCAGTCGTGCGGCAAATCGCACAATGACGGCATCCAGATACACTTTGGTTCAAATATTCAGGTTAAAAACTCTACTATTTTGGCAAAAAATAGTGCAGGGGCAAAGGCAAATGCTGCGATCATGGTAAATGAAAATGGATATCCAACATCTGGGGTGACGATTGACGGTAATTGGCTCGATTACGGCGGATGTTCATTAAATATTGCGCGCAAATCGACAAATGGCGGCATTGCGAACTTGACAGTGCAGAACAATAAGTTTGGCAAAAACCAGAGCGTTATAACCGGCGGTCAGCCCTGCGGTATGTTGATCGATAAGTTGACATATGCTCTTGCCGGCAATGTCTTCAAAGCCAATACCTGGGAGGACGGCTCGACGCCAAATCCTGCATATAACATCAATAACTACTAGATTTTCTCTGCATCGCCAGAGGTTCTAGTAGCTGGACTGCTTCTGTGGTATTGACGTGTCTCGCTGTCGATACCATGTGCCGATGTCTGTCTGGTGTTTAGCGTTGCACGTGATCGTATTTGAGCTGATGTTGCTTGGTGGCGGACGCACACCGGCCAGACGTATACTAGAAGTTTGACAGGTTCTATTGTTGGTTTTTTGGGGTATCTTGTGGTTCGCTGATCGGTGTCTCGGTGGGCTTAGGGGTCTGTGGCGAGAAAACTGTTTCTGGGGCGTAGGGTGTGCTTGTCGAGATCTGCACTCCGTTATGAGGATCTGTATTTGGTTGTGCAGGCTTCGTGTCTGGATGTGATGCTGTATAGTGCTGGTGAGTGGGCTGTGTTGTATGGACTGCATTACCCCATGGATTTGCAGAATGTAAACGAACTTCACGTCGTTCGCTGTTGATTTTTTTGAATCCTCGGATCGCTAGTGCGCCCGCCAGAAGACTCGCGAGGGCTAGGGCGGCATATATACCAGTCTGAAGCGCCGGCAAGCCTAGTAACAGTGCGTTAATCTGTTTGATGCCATCTGGAGACACGTCATATGCCTGTGTTGTTGAACCCTTGACGGTCGTAATGTCACCGATATACCGCAATGTACCATCGTAGGTGACCGACACTGCAACAACTCCCCGCAGTACATCTGTAATCTTTGTAGCGCCTTTTTCATCGGTCGTGTACTCTTTACCGTTTACGACTATAAGGGTATTTGGAAGTTCGTTGTCTGACCCATCTTTGACAGTGAGCAGAATGCTGACTGTGGCCGTGTTGATCTGGTTGATCTCGGAGATTGTTTTGTTCCCGGCAGCATCGATTGCCTCAACGACATAGTAATATGTCGTATCTTTCTCGAACGCCTCGCTCATCGTCCCCAGTGACACAAAATAAGATTCTGCCAAACTGTCAGAGGTAACTGTCTGTAGTAGGTCTTCCTTGGAACTTCCAAACTTTATGATTGATCGTGTTGGTTCATTCGTCACCACCTTGATACTAATTGGCTGTCCCACGAAGCCTGCAGGCGTCGTACTAACAATAGATGGAGGCACTGAATCTGTTGATGGCGCTGTTACGACAGGAGTTTGTTGCGATGGAGCGGTTTGTGTGGTTGGTGATTTGATAGTCGGTTGCTGGCTTGATGGCGTCGTTGCAGCTGGCACTGGAGCTGGTGTTGGTGTCGGGGTCGGCGTAGGGCTTGGCGGGGTGGATGTCGATGATGATGTGAAGCTTACGGTGCATTGCGAGCCCGTAAACGTGAATAGGGCACTGCCGTTTGCTACTATAGCGGAGCTGTTGAGTAGGGAAATTGATCCGGTACCATTGTCTGCGAGGGCTTTAAATGTAAATGAAGCTAACAACAAATTATCTCCGGTCGCGGGACTGGTACTATAGGGCGTGAGATTGATCGTGCCGCTTGATTGCGTAAATGCAGCGACACTTGGCAGGACCGAACCCGCCACAGAGTAGCTTATGTACTGAAGCTTTGCACTGTCATATGCAACGTCTAGCTGAGCGGCGTTAAACCCAGTGCCGCTTGCACGTGCGGTTATGGTGATTTGTCCGTCCTTGACCACGCTAACGGAAGCAGGGTCTAGGTATAAATTATTTGCTGCATGGACGGTCTGCAGCGGCAGTTGTACAGCAATGCCTATCAATGCAAGAATGCTCAAAAATATATATCTCATTTTTTTCATTTTGATACGTTCCCCTCATCACTGCTTATACTTATGTCACAATCGTATGTAAAACGACCCAAAAATGCAAGGTGTCACGCACGAGTCTGTATCGCCAAAGAAGTGGAGCGCTGCATACGCCTCGTGCATTTAGTTGTTGCAAATACTATGACCGCGGTTTATGCTTAAGGTTATAAATAATCCTAGGAATATATGGCAACAAAAAAGACACTCAAGCAGACGTCGACAGCGAAGTCGCCTAAGAAGCGACCAACAGTAAAAGAAAAACCAATCGCCAAGAAGCAACCGGCACGAAAGGCCATATCAACAAAAAAGACATC
>CAYRPO010000007.1:0-20462 GCA_964426305.1 uncultured Candidatus Saccharibacteria bacterium | reverse complement strand
GAAGTAACCACAGCGAACCCAAATGGTATTAGTTTTGTTGGTAGTGCGTTTGATGTTGCGGCCGAAGCCATCGTCGACACTGCTACTGGCAATGTTAAAATTGCTCGAGGAGTGGGCGGTGGTGCAAGTGTAACAGCGGACAAGCTTGTCGCAAAACTAACATTCCGATCAAAAACTACCGGCGGTGCTGCAAACCTCAATTTTGCGACGAGCTCAGCCCTGGTGTCGCAGAGTTCAAGCGCTAATCTCATCACGGGGACAAATGGAAGCTACGGCAATGCTGTATATACCATAGACACTGCCGCGCCGACTGTTGGCATCACTGCGCCTGTCGCCAATGCCACTGTATCCCTTGGTAGTACGCAAACGATCACCGCAACGGCTACCGATGCTGCAAGCGATGTCACGAAGGTTGAGTTTTATGTAGACAACGTTCTCAAGGGTAGTGACACAACATCACCTTACAGCTATGCGTGGGTTACAACGGGTGTAACAGAGGGCTCTCATTCAATCACAGCAAAGGCATACGATACATACAATAACGTTGCTACTAGTACTGCCGTTGCAGTAACTGTGCGAGATTCTACTCCGCCAACCGTGTCAATTACCGCGCCAGTAGCAAATGCGGTACTCTCCTCGACCATTTCGATTACGGCTAACGCTAGCGACAACACCGGTGGCAAGGGCTTAGCAAAGGTTGAATTTTATGTCGACGGCGTCCTGAAAGGCACCGCTACCACTTCGCCTTACACCTATGCATGGGATACAAAGACGGCTACCGACGCATCGCACTCACTCACAGCGAAAGCCTATGATGCTGCGGCTACGCCAAACGTTACCACATCTGCTGCTGTTGCCGTTACCGTCGACAACAGTGACAGAACCGCCCCAACAGCACCAGCTAATCTTCGAACCACAGGCAATACATACACAAGTGTTGCTTTGGCATGGAATGCAAGCACAGATAATGTTGCAGTAACGGCATATAGATTATCTCGCAATGGTACGGTTGTATATACTGGCTCAGCACTAACCTTTAACGACACTGGCTTGACTGCCGGCACATCATATACATACTCGGTTGTAGCACTTGATGCGGCAAATAATGTTTCAGCAGCAACAACCATTACAGCATCGGCCAAAGTTCAGAAGGTGGGTGATGTCAACGGTGACGACTTGATTAATGTGTATGATCTTTCTAGCTTGCTAAGCAAATGGAACACCAACGATGCGACGTGTGACCTCAATAAAGATGCCATAGTCAATGTGTATGATCTGTCGTTACTCTTGAGCAACTGGGGCAAATAGATAGTTTCATATTTGGTCTGGCTTGAAAGACCCGGTTTCATTACAATGTATGTACAAATGTAAAAGAGGTATATATGAGCCCAAGCCAGACCGTAGACGATGTCAAGGCAAAGTTACATAACACAGTTGCCCACTTTCAGGACGAACTAAAAAAACTGCGTACCGGTCGTGCTCACCCGAGTATGCTTGACGCAGTGCAGGTGGTCGCGTATGGCACCCCCATGCCATTGAACCAGATAAGTACTATCGTCGCGCCAGAGCCGCAGCTCTTGCAAATTACACCCTTTGACCCGTCAAACCTGCATGCGATTGCAGACGCAATCCGCAACGACCAGAGTCTCGGTATGAACCCCATGGACGATGGGCGCGTTGTTCGTGTCCCGGTGCCGCCGCTTAACACAGAACGTCGACAACAGATTGTAAAGCAGATGAACGAGAAGGTCGAAGAGACGCACATTGCTTGTCGGAATATTCGACACGATGTTCTGGCCGATGCCAAGCGCGCCAAAAGCGACAAAGGGATTAGTGAAGATGACTATATTCGTATCGAAAAACAGGTTGACGATCTGATGGCGAAAACGAAGTCGGAAATCGAGCAGCTTGCGAAAACAAAAGAACAAGAAATCATGACCGTCTAAGCGAGTGGCGCTGTCAATAAGGTATACTGTAGCATATATGTCAGACGAAAATCATGTGCCCAGGCACCTTGGTATTATCATGGACGGCAATCGTCGGTGGGCGGTTGAGCATGGCCTGCGACCCATGCAAGGTCATGAAGAGGGCGTAGAAACACTCAAAAAGATAATTCGCTATAGTTTTGACTCTGGCGTGGAGGTTTTGACAGCCTTCGTGTTTTCTACCGAAAATTGGAAACGCAGCAAGACTGAAGTTGATTTCCTGATGAAACTTGTCATGAAGATGTTCAAATATGAGCTAGATGAATTCATCAAAGAAGGGTGTCGTATTGTCGTACTTGGGAGTCGTGATCGTGTATCCAGCAGTATCCAAAAGGCTATCGATGAAGCAGAAGAGCGCACTAGGCACCATACTAAGGGGACACTAGCCTTTTGTTTTAATTATAGTGCCGAACAAGAGTTAGCAGATGCTGCATCTCAAATTGCTGAAGCGGTGCGGCGGGGTGATTCTTTGGGTCCTCTCAGGAACTATCTGTATCATCCTGAGGTGCCAGATTTAGACTTGATAATTCGCACATCGGGCGAGCATCGCTTGAGCGGTTTTATGTTGCCGCGTGCAAATTATGCTGAGCTTGCGTTTGTTGAAACGCATTGGCCTGCGTTTGACACAAAAAAATTACAAATTGTTTTAGACGATTATGCAAATCGTCAGAGAAGGTTTGGTGCGTAGGTGGGATTATTGATTTTTGGCATTATCATGTTCGTCTTGCTTGTGGTGCTCCACGAGTATGGACATTTTTTGGTTGCGAAACGTAACGGTGTAGATGTCGAAGAATTTGGTGTCGGTTTTCCGCCAAAGCTCTATGGCAAAAAACTTGGCAAGGGTATTTTTGAGGGCTACTACACGATCAATGCATTGCCACTTGGCGGATTCGTCCGGCTCAAAGGCGAGCATGATGCTGATACCGAAAAAGGCACCTTTGGGGCTGCTACGACTGCCGCCAAAACCAGAATCATGCTTGCTGGCGTAGCAGTCAATCTGGTGACGGCGCTTGTATTATTTACAGTAGTCGCATGGGTAGGGATGCCACAGGTAGTAGACAACCAATTTACCGTAAGTAGCGATACAAAAATCTCTAAAAGCGAAGTCATATCTGCGCAGATTGTCAATGATTCGCCAGCCGCACAAGCTGGACTGATAGGTGGAGATGTCATAACGCGGTTTAACGACCAGCCCATAACAAGTGATTCACAACTGCTAGAGTTGAGTAAGGCTCATGCCGGCCAGAAAGTCGATGTCATATATGTCCGTAAGGGTGAAACTGCGCAAACTTCGGTACAACTATCGTCACTCGTGGATGCGGCAAAATATCAGGAAAAGAGCTATCTTGGCGTAGTTCTGACGAATGATTCACGTACTGCAACGCTTGATCGCGTGCTGCCAGGATCTGTTGCAGCGCAAGTAGGATTGCAATCAGGCGACACGGTCATCGCTCTGAACGACCAGAAGATTGATGGCATCGCGTCGCTCAAGGCCAATACTAGCAAATATCAGGGTCAAACAGTCGCGTTGACGTATGTGCGCAATGGCCAACAGGCAACGGTGCAGGCGACGCTATTGACGACAGACGAAGTGAATTCAAGCAGTACGAATCCGTATTTTGGTTTTTCTCCGTCACAATACAGATTAGCGCAGTCAACATGGTCGGCGCCGATTGTGGCGGTTGGTCTCAGTGCTCAATTTACCTGGCTCACCCTAAAAGGCATTGGCGGTGCACTGGCAAATTTGTTTCAAGCAGCCTTTAGTGCGCTGAGTGGTAATGGATCAGACGCAAAACAGGAAGCCAGTGAGGCTAGCCAGAATGTTTCTGGGCCGGTTGGCATTTTTGTGGTTTTACGCGAGGGCGCACGGCTTGGTTTTCAATTTGTTTTGTTTGTGATTGCTTTGATTAGCTTGACGCTGGCAATTATGAATTTCTTGCCCATTCCAGCGCTAGATGGTGGACGCACTTTTGTCATGCTGCTCTTTCGTGCCATGAAAAAGCCGTTGCGTCCAGAGACTGAAGAGAAGATTCACGGCACTGGTTTTGCGATTTTGATGGTGCTTTTTGTGCTGATAACAATTGTTGATGTGCGGCGCTTCTTTTAGTTGTAAAGTGAAACTATGGAGCGGCCCGAAGAATCAACAATGGCAACGCGGAATGCGAGTACGTTGCCTGTGGCATGGGGTCCAGTCGCTGCACTAGGCGTAACGCTTGGTGCGTATACGATGTCAATCGTTTTTGCAGCCATAGGTGACAGTGTATTAGATATTACGCACCAGCATTGGCCAACTCTCCTACAAGGACAACGGGCGTTGATCGACCTGTTGTTTACAATTTTCTCGGCCATAGGTTTGCTTGGATTTTTGGGTATGTACATGTATTGGCACAAGATGCACTGGCGTGACTTGGGGTTTCGAAAACCTGTAACGAGTGATGTACTGTGGCTCCTCAAGGCGATTGGTGTATACATCGTCCTTGTGTTTGTTGTGATGAATCTATTGTCGCTGATTTCGGACTTTGATGTAAATCAACAACAGCGAGTTGGCTATGTTGGTGTCCAAGGGTTGGGCCTGGTCTTCGCATTTTTGGGACTCGTCGTGCTACCGCCATTGACAGAAGAAATACTGTTTCGTGGTTTTTTGTACAGGGGTTTAGCAACAAGATGGCCAAAGATTCTGGCAGCGATCGTAACATCAGCACTGTTTGGTATTGTCCATCTGCAATGGAACGTTGCTATCGATACTTTTTTATTGTCATTGGTACTGATATGGCTTTTTGAACATACAAAAAATCTATGGACCTGCGTAGCGCTTCATGCAATCAAAAACAGTATAGCGTTCTATGTATTGTTTATTGTCGGCTCGTAGATGCGTGGCATCTGATACAATAGCCTTATCATGAAAGCATCCCACCTTTTTACCAAGACCAGTAAAACACATCCTGCCGATGAAACAGCCAAGAACGCTCAACTATTGATTCAAGCTGGCTATATACACAAAGAGATGGCGGGTGTGTACGCCTATATGCCACTCGGCCTGCGAGTTATTGAAAACATTAAACGTATTGTACGCGAAGAGATGGACGCCGTAGGTGGGCAAGAGGTTGCCATGACGGCCCTGCAGCCAAAAGAGCTATGGGAAAAGACGGACCGATGGGATGACAAAAAAGTAGACAACTGGTTCAAGACCAAGCTCAACAACGGCACCGAGCTTGGTGTCGGCCTCACGCACGAAGAACCGATCGTGGATGCGGTGGGCCAATTTCTTCGTTCATATAAAGACATGCCATTTGCTGTATATCAGATCCAAAACAAGTTTCGCAACGAGCTTCGCGCCAAGAGTGGTCTCTTGCGTGGCCGCGAATTTTTGATGAAAGACATGTATACGTTTAGTGCTAGTCAAGCACAGCATGAAGCAATATATGAAACAATTGTAGCTGCGTATTTTAAGGTATATGACCGTCTCGGCTTGGGTGATGTTACATATCGCACATATGCGGATGGTGGTATTTTTACGTCGCGCTTTAGTGATGAATTTCAGACGATTAGTAGTGTTGGTGAAGATACCATTTATGTCGATGAGGACAAAAAGATTGCAATCAACGCAGAGATCTACACAGACGGCAACCTACAAAAACTTGGCCTAGACAAGGCTGCGTTGGTGCAGAAAAAAGGCGTCGAGGTCGGTAATACATTTCATCTAGAGAGTAAGTATACCGACGCTCTAGATCTGGACTATACCGATGAAGATGGCGGAAGGCAATCCATCCTGATGGGGTGCTATGGTATCGGCATTAGTCGATTGATGGGTGTGATTGCCGAGCATTTTGCCGACGAAAAAGGTTTAGTATGGCCCGAGGCCGTGTCGCCATTCCGAGTGTATTTGGCGCAGTTGGGTAATGATGCTGCTGTTACGCAGGCGAGTGAGGAGCTCTATGACAGTCTCACAACGAGGGGTGTGTCAGTATTTTGGGACGATCGCGATATTCGGCCTGGTGAGAAGTTTGCAGACGCGGATCTGTATGGTTTTCCGTATCGCCTTGTTGTGAGCCATAGAACGCTCGGTAGCGGACAATTCGAACTCAAAAGTCGCGTCCAGACCGAAGCACAATACGTAACAAGAGACATACTATTTGAAGCACTGGACGTTGCGTAAGATTTGGGGTACACTACTGAAGCTCTTTTAGAGGAGGGGTGCCAGAGTTGACCAGCGAAAGAGCAGAAAGGAACAAACTATTATAATGAAAAAACTGTACAAATTGACACAAGAGGGCATTGATGAGCTAAAGGCAGAACTAGCGGGTCTGATTGCCAATCGCGAGGACATCATCGAGCGCATTAAGAGTGCGCGTGAGCTTGGTGATTTGAGCGAAAATGCCGAGTACGCATCTGCGCGAAGCGAACAGGATAAGGCAGAAGGTCGGATTGCAGAAATTGATCACATTCTCAAGAATGTAGACATTATTACCCAGCCCAAGGGAGACAATAAGGTCCAGCTCGGTTCTCGAGTTGTCTTGAAGGGTGAGGCAGGCAAGTTGAAGGAGTTTCAGGTTGTTGGTACGGTAGAGGCCGATCCTTTAAGTGGCAAGATTAGTGACGAATCTCCCATCGGCACACTGTTACTTGGCAAGCGTCAGGGTGATGAAGTCGAGATTGTAACACCTGCCGAAACAGCAGTTTACACAGTTGACAGCATCTCGTAAGTACGAAACATGATCACGCGGCCTTGTATGTTGCTGTATATATATCATCCACTTGCCTTGATTTTTCGTGCATAGAGACATAGACATGCGGTATACTACCCCCAATGGCAACACTTAAAGACTATAGAGACGAGCGTCTGCGTAAGCTCGAAGAGCTCAGGGTGCTCGGCATTAATCCATATCCGGCACAGTCTGGTCGTACCCATATGACGGCTCAGGTTGTTGCTGATTTTTCGATCCTAGAAAATCAGACCGTGAGTGTGGCGGGTCGGGTGCAGGGCATACGCAAGTTTGGTAAATTGGCATTTATTGTTATCAAAGACGCCAGTGGTAGCCTCCAACTGTTTTTGCGTACCGGAGGCGGTGCTCGACTTGATACCGACAAAGGCACTATAGGCATTGAGCAGGTGAGCTTGTTAGATACAGGCGATTTTGTGGCGGCATCTGGTCCGGTCATTAAGACGCAAACCGGTGAGATTTCCGTAGCCGTCCAGGAGCTACGCTTGCTCACGAAAGCCTTGCGGCCAATGCCGAGTACGCAAGACGGATTTACCAACAAAGAAGAGCGATTGCGACGGCGATACGTAGACCTGAATGTTAACGCGCCCGTCTATGAACGCTATATGCGTCGTAGTACATTTTGGCAAGCAAATAGAGACTTTTTAAACGAGCGTGGGTTTATAGAAATCAATATTCCGGTATTAGAGAGTACGGCTGGCGGTGCCGATGCCAATCCGTTCGTAACGCATATGGACGCACTCGACCAAGACTTTTATCTGCGCATTTCGCACGAATTACCTTTAAAGCGATTACTTGTTGGCGGCTATGACAAGGTATATGACATTGGCCCACGCTTCCGTAACGAAAACTACAGCGATGAACATTTGCCGGAGCACGTCGCTATGGAATGGTATTGGGGCTATGCCGACTGGAACGACGGCATGAAGCTTACTCAAGAGCTCGTGCGGTATATTGCCGACAAAACATGGGGAACACGCAGCTTTACGCTCGCAAATGGTCAATCAATAGATCTTGGCAAAGATGGCGACGACTGGGAGCGCATTAGTTTTGTTGAAGTACTACACAGGCAGTATGGTATCGACGTATTTCATACCAGTATCGATGAGGTGCGCACCAAATTACAAGAACATAAAATTGAAGTTGAAAAAACAGATAGCATTCCGCGCGGGCTCGATAAACTTTGGAAAAAAGTGCGCGTCACAATTCCTGGGCCAGCGTTTTTGGTAGACATCCCAACCTTTTTACAGCCTCTTGCGAAGGTACAAAGTGGCAATCCGCAACTCACTGAACAATTCAACCTGTTGCTAGGTGGCACCGAAGCCTGCAAGGCATACAGTGAGCTCAATGATCCTATAGACCAGCTCGGCCGTTTTGTGCAGCAGCAGGCTATGCGCGACGCCGGTGATGATGAGGCTATGATGTTAGACATCGATTACGTTGAAGCTCTTGAGTACGGCATGCCACCGGCATGTGGTTATGGCCATAGTGAACGATTGTTTTGGATGCTCGAAGGCGTGACTGCTCGTGAGGGTGTTCCGTTTCCACAGCTGCGACGAGACATTGACGAGACTACAAAGGCGATCTACTCAGAACTATCGCTGTAGCTATGTCGAACTGGAAAGGACACATTGCAGGGGGCTTAGTAGTATCGGCGGTATATGCTGCTGTTGTGTCGTTTGCGCCTGTCCAGCGTTTTGCTGAGTCTGCCAATGTGCTGCACGATTGGCAAGCCGTCGCGGCTCTATTTGTTATAGGTGTTTTGTTTGGTTTATTTCCTGATGTCGACACCAACAGCAAAGCGCAAGATCTGTTTTTTGGCATTGTTTTTCCGCTCGATATATTGCTATTGGCGACTGGAAATCTTCAGGCTGCCGCATACCTAGGGCTTATCGCAATGCTACCAATTGTTGGTCGTCATCGCGGATGGACGCATAGTAAATGGGCTATGTTTATTGTGCCACTACCAATTCTGCTCATTCCTTATGTCTATAACCATACTATGTTGCCAATCTCCATTGTGTATTACGGCGCAGCCGTCGCGGGCTATCTGAGCCACTTGTTACTCGATGGTCTCATTTGGCGGGGTATACGTATCAAAAACTAGTCAAAAAATATTGACACAAAATGTATACACTGTGTGGATTGTCTCTATTGCGTATGCTATGGGCGTACTACATATGAGGATTGCCACTATGATATCACCGCAAGAACATGAAGGCTTTTTTCCGCAAGAGACAGGATCTTTTGGGTGGGCGCAAGAAGCAGAGGCAAACATCGAGCGGCTCTGTTTGTCGGGTAGCCGTGAGCCATATACGTTACTGCTCGAAAAAAGTGATCAGGACTATACAGCCGTGATCTTCGCAAAAGATAGTTCGCGACAGACGAGGGTAGAGACTGCCATCGAAAGGTCGGTGTATGAATCTTGGATCGCACACGCATCGGTACGTCGTCTGCAGTGCGCCGAACGCAGTGCTCGCGCACACTCATTCGAGCAGCTGCACATGTTTATAGAGCAGCTGCGTTGTTCTACGGATTTGCCAGTAATCGTAGGGCTTGCGGGACCGAGCGGTGGCGGCAAGACAACGGTTGGACGCCTGCTGGCGGACCACTATGGTCCAAAGGCGCGCCTCCTGAGCCTCGACGACTATTACCGCGGCAAAACGGCCCTAAAAACACTGCTTGGAGCAGATCATATACCGAACTGGGATGATCCGATCAGTTATGACATGGCGCATTTTGCAAGTGATATACAACAACTCGCACAAGGGAACGCAATCTTTGCGCCGCGATTTAATATGCCAGCTGGTGAGCCATTCGATTCTCGAACACACATAGCTGCGCCAGGTACCGGCGATGTGGTCATTGCTGAAGGTCTATACGCGCTCCATCGTGACATACAGACTCTCTATTCGGTGACGGTCTTTATTGATGCGCCATTCGCAACCCGATTGGGTCGTAGAATTGAACGCGATGCAGGCGGGCGATCGACATGGAGTTCGCAACGAAACTTACGCTATTGCTTGGAAGTTGCCGAGCCGACGTTTCGGCAGCATGGTGCTCCGCAAAGACACGCTGCTCAGTTCTATATAGAAACCCATACGACAACATAAGCCTATCGGGCGAATGTTGTGCATCTGCTTGGTGACATCCGGGCCAAAAATGGTACCATACAAGTAGCTATGAGACAGTGGTGGCACACTATATGGAAGCACTATCGCCAAGAGATCCTTTTTGGGTTGTTTGTGGCTCTATTCGCGCTTGGCGTCACAGCGTATATGTTTGGACGTACAACCGTCCTGCTGTTACTGCCGCTGGCATGTGTTCTGTTGACAACTGCCTGTCTGTATGTGTGGGAGGCAACTGTGTCACAAAAAGTCTGGTTAACAGCAACGGTCCTCGTTGCAGGTTTTGTTGTTGCGGCGATTGGGACACATACTGGTTTGCTATTTGGTGATTACACGTATGGATCGCTATTTGGTATGCGCCTCCTTGATGTGCCACTTATGATCGGTGTGCTATGGTTGCTCGTGACGTTGTCGGCTTGGCATATCGTACACTATGGTTCGATCGTGGCGTGGCGACGATATGCATTGGCTGGTGTATTGGTACTAATGTTCGATCTCGTGCTCGAACAGTTTGCGATTGTGTATGGGCTTTGGTCGTGGCAGGGCAATACGCCACCACTGTATAACTATGTATGCTGGGTGCTGCTGTCGTATGTTTGTTTTTGGCTTTATGGTCGATTCTCGCCCAGGACCCCGTCATTGTTGATCGCATTGTCGCTACCACTTCTCGCGGTCTTTTTTTGGATCATGCTTGTCCTTGCGTAGGCGTACAAAATCACGACGTTCACCTCTGTATTGTTGCGCAAAATACATACTATTTTTCACAGCAAAACCAAAGCACGGAGTATAATACTATGTAATACCGACCGACAATAGTACTAACTAACGTAGGGGGTATATATGAAGAAAAATATCGGCAAACGAATCAGCGGTCGCATACGCCAGGCGCACGAGGACATGCGCGAGCTGCAACGGCTCATGTCACATCGAAGCGTCTACGCAAGGCAGGCTCTGAGGCATGCGCGAAGGCCAAAGCATCCGAAACGTATATGGTACGAATACGATCTTGGCTCGTCCTAGACTAGACAGTATCCAAAGTCCCGCTCAAAATGAGCGGGACTTTTTTAGACACAAGACTGCTACAATACTTGCTATATGCGTACACATCGATTTTACACAGAAGGGCTTGTCAATAAGTGGGGACCAGTCGAATTAAACCACAGTATCTGGTTGCACGATCCAAAATTGTTGCATCAGTGGTTGCGGGTTTTTCGCTTTCGCGAGGGGCAAGAGGTTATATTGTTCAACGACACGACGGAGCGTCTGTATCGGCTCACAAAAATCGAAAGCGATATGTCTGTGCATGCCGAACTGGTGACCGAGCTTGAGCGGCACCTGCCACAGCAGCACATCTACCTGTTGTGGTCGTTGCTTAAAAAAGATAAAAACGACTGGATACTGCAAAAAGCTACCGAGTTGGGCGTGCGAAACTTTGTGCCAATTATCGCGGAGCGTAGTGAAAAGCTTGGTTTTGATGCTGATAGGGCTCGGCGGATTGTCATAGAGGCAGCGGAGCAGTGCGGCAGATCCGATATCCCTGTCATCCGTGAGCCAGTTGGCCTGGAGGCGGCCATGCATGAATATGGTGATGTACCACTTTTCGTTGCCGAGCAAGCAGTCGCAGGCGTATCTGTTGTTGAGCCACACGTGCAACTTGAACGGCTTGGGGTATTGATTGGTCCGGAGGGTGGCTGGAGCGATGCCGAAAAACAACTGTTCATCGACCAGGCATTGCCACGCATATCGGTTGCGCAGTTTGTGCTTCGTGCAGAGACGGCTGTCGTGGCAGCGCTGACATACGTACAAGCAAAGGCTTAGCGAAGCGAGAATGGGCCGACGGTGATATTGTCAATCGCCCAGTAGCTCTTGCTGTCGATCGTATATGGTACAAGGCTAAAGCTAATCTGAGTATTTGCCTGATACAAACGTGCGGCGGCTTTATTGACATCACTGAGCTTGTAGCTGAGGGTTACTCCTTGCTGCCCGACTCGATTGCGATATGAAGTCTGTGTAAAAGACTGTCCGATGATTGCTGTTGGCGTTAATGCGCGACATTCGTTAATCCTGCGACAGGAAGCGCTAAGCCCCTCTGGTGTGTCGTTATGTGTCTGCGTCTGGATTGCCTTGAGCAAATCGGCCGATAGATAGTACATGAGCCCGTACGGATCATCATTACGAACGGTTTCAAAGAATTTATGGAGCGTGGTAGCGGGCTCCATATCGGGAGCGATTGTTTCTGTTGGTAAGTCTGGCAACTGACTACTGAGGTTAATCGGCGTCTGTTTTGAGGTACCCAAGTCAATGCCATATATAACAGGTCCGCCATTTTTGGGGGCAACAATCGTAACCTGTCGATCGGCTGCCGCTTGTGCTCGGTTTTGCTGTCCAAACACATGGACTCGCCAACCGATCAATCCAACCGCGGCAATTACTGCGATGACAACGAACGCCAAAATCGGATGTGCAAAGCCACCTTGTAGCTTCTTAGTAAAAGACATACGCGCTTATATTGTTGATTTTTTGTTTTTGTAGAACGTACCTATATCATAAAAGTGTATTTGCAAAAACACAAGCCTTTTGTGTCATAAATATACAAAAACCAAAAGATATGACATACTAAGTATTACTGTACAGGAGCACACGGCTTCTTACGGACCAGAAGGGGTGTGAGTCATAACGATGTCTGCTCAAGATCTGTGGCAGAGACGTGCTGAGCTCGAAACGCAATATCACCGGCACCTCAGAGATGGCTTGGATGCCGAGGCGGCCGCGACTGCTCGCTTGATCGACGACATCCTGGAGCGTCTTGTCGAACAGGGAGAGGTCGCGAGGGATAGTGCCGGGCAGTGGTCTGTGACCAATCATTTTCCCGAACAGATCTAGCGACCCATGGCGATCCGGGCAGGCCTCGTTGCCTTTTGCCCGGACCGCCCGTTTTTTTGTTACAATACGTTGCATATCATGGCCTATCAACGTTACGACACACCGTATAAACCTGGACAAAAAACACCCTTCAAGATCAGCCGTAGTAAGATTGATTTGTTTGTTGAATGCCCAAGATGCTTCTGGCTTGATCGCGTCCAAAATATTAAGCGCCCCAACACACCGCCCTTTCTGATCAACGCTGCAGTTGACACACTCCTAAAGCGCGAATTCGATGTATATAGGTCCAAGGCACAGCCACATCCTTGGTTTGCTCAATTTCACGTCGACGCGATACCATTTTCGCATGCAGATCTCGACACCTGGCGTGAAAATTTTGTTGGCGTTCAGTTCTTGCATGAGCCTACAAATCTACTGGTTTTTGGTGCCGTTGACGACGTATGGGTCAACACCGCCAAAGAACTGCACGTTGTTGACTACAAAGCCACGGCCAAGACAAAAGAGATCACCGATCTTGATCCGCCAGGTGGTTGGCATGATGCATACCGTCGACAAATGGAAGTGTATCAATGGCTGTTACGTGCCAATGGCTTTAGCGTAAGTGATGTAGGCTATTTTGTGTACGCCAACGGTATCGCTACTGCCGATAGCTTCGACAACGCGGTGACATTTCGGACACACATTTTTCCATACACCGGCAATGCGAATTGGATCGACGGCATTTTGGTGAAAATCAAAGATGTACTTGAATCTCGCGATATTCCACAGCAGAATCTGACATGTGATTACTGTGCATACACGGGTCAGCGACTACAACTGGCGTGGAATTTTTTGAAAAAGTCACGTAAATAGCAAGCCGTCAGGGGCAAACGGGTCTATAATAGAAATATGATAGATATCCAGTTCATCCGCGATAATCCAGCATTCGTACAAGAAAAGGCAACGCAAAAAGGTTATGGTGTTGACATATCTGCGCTCCTTTCGCTAGATGAGAGCCGTAAATCTCTCCTTGGACAGGTAGAATCTTTGCGTCAGCGTCGTAAC
The DNA here is from genome assembly GCA_964426305.1 of uncultured Candidatus Saccharibacteria bacterium. Lineage (GTDB taxonomy): Bacteria > Patescibacteriota > Saccharimonadia > Saccharimonadales > CAIOMD01 > CAYRPO01. The sequence goes on along the minus strand of CAYRPO010000007.1, from coordinate 6,701 downwards.
GAACTTGCAGCCAGTATGAAGGGTGGTAAACCAAGCCAAGAAGTTATCGACGAAGGCAAGCAGGTAAAGATAGAACTTGCGGAGCGAGAGCAGCTTCTGTCCGAAGCTGATGCCGAGTGGTTGGCATTGCTCAAAAAAGTGCCAAACATGCCGCTTGCCGATGTGCCGGTAGGCTCCAGTGAGGACGAAAATGTTATTGCTCATACATGGGGAGATAAGCCGGCGTTTGATTTTACTCCAAAGAGTCATGTGCAAATTGCTAATCAAAAAGACTGGCTCGATAAAGTCCGTGCTGCAAAGGTAACAGGGAGTCGCTTTGCGTATCTTAAGGGCGATGTTGTCAAGTTGCAGTTTGCGCTCATACAATATGTGTTTGCAACGCTTACCGATGAAGCGCTCATCGCTAAAATTATCGCCGAAAACGAACTCGACATTATACAAAAAGCCTTCATACCAGTTTTGCCTCCGGTGATGATTCGTGAAGAAATGTATGATCGGATGGATCGACTTGAGCCGCGGGAAGACCGATATCACATCGAGGGCGAAGATGACAACCTGTGGCTTATTGGTAGCGCCGAGCATACGCTTGGTAGTATGTACGCCAACGAAGTGTTAGCGGCAAATCAGCTGCCCATTCGCTACATTGGCTATTCGACCAGTTTTCGCCAAGAAGCCGGTACGTATGGCAAAGATACAGAAGGCATCATTCGCATGCATCAGTTCGACAAACTCGAAATGGAAGTTTTTAGCACAGCCGACACTGGACTTGCGGAGCACAAACTGCTTGTTGCCTTACAGGAATATATGATGCAGCAACTTGGCTTGCACTATGAGTTGCTTGTGAAGTGCACGGCCGACATTGGTAAGCCAAATGCATATGGTGTTGATATCAATGCTTGGATGCCCGGCCAGGACGCGTATCGCGAAACACATACCGCTGACTACATGACAGACTACCAATCGCGTCGTCTGCAAACACGGACAAAAGGCAAGGGCGGCGAGAGTGAATTTATCCATACCAACGATGCTACAGCCTTTGCTATGGGGCGTACACTCATTGCAATCATAGAGAGCTATCAGACCAGAGAGGGTGATGTTCGTGTTCCAAGTGTATTAAGGCCCTACATGGGCGGAAGGGAACTCATATGATCAAACAAGTAACCGTTACAGGCATACACGCCAGCCTCAGCAAGGACGTGACAAAATACGCCCATAAAAAAGTTGCAAAGCTTGACGCTTATATCCCGCGACACGCTCGCAAGACGGTTAGCGCAGAGATCAAGCTAAAAGAAGAGATTGTCAAGACCAAGAAGCAGTGTACGGCAGAGGTTATGATCAGTGTGCCGGGCGAAGTTATTGCCGCCAAAGAGACCACAGTGAACATGTATGCGGCAATCGACATCGTTGAAGAAAAATTAAAAAGCCAGTTGCGCAAGTATAAGCAACAAACTACCCAGCAAAAAGTCGGCAAGGGCAAGGTACGACGCATGCTTGCCAAGTTTTCGCGCCAATCTGCTGCCGCCTAAGGACTCTTTTGTATCGTCGAGATGTGATGTTTTACCATAGTTATTGTTTGGTATGGTACAATAACCGATAGCAAAAATAAGCTGTAGCCGGGTGAGCGGCAACGACAAAAACGGGGAAGGTGTACTTATCTTTACGCTATGAGCAATCTACTGAAATCTGTATTGGGTGACAATCAACGAGCAACTGTACGACGTCTTCGCCGCAGAGTTCGAGAGATTAGTAAACTTGAAGAGAACTACGCAAATCTCAGCGATAAAGAACTGTCGAAACAGACAGATGTATTAAAAAAACGCCTAGAAAAAGAGTCGCTCGACAAGATCTTGCCGGACGCGTTTGCGGTGGTCCGAGAAAGTGCCAAGCGTATCTTGGGTCAGCGACATTTTGATGTTCAATTGGTTGGTGGTATGGTCTTGCACGAGGGAAATGTTGCCGAAATGAAGACCGGTGAGGGTAAGACATTGGTAGCGACTGCGCCAGTATATCTAAATGCCCTTACTGGCAAGGGTGTTCATGTCGTGACGGTTAACGAATATCTGGCGCAGCGTGACGCTGGATGGATGAGCGAAGTTTATCATTTTTTGGGGCTCACGACAGGTGTTATTATCCCAGATGCATCCTTTATATATGATCCTGCATATACCAACGAAGAACATTCCGACAAACGGTTTCGTCATCTGCGGCCATGCACGAGACAAGAGGCATACCGTGCCGATATAACCTACGGAACAAACAACGAGTTTGGATTTGATTATTTGCGTGACAATATGGTTCGCGAAGTTGATCAGTTACGTCAGCGTGAGCTCAACTTTGCGATCGTTGACGAGGTCGACTCAATTCTCATTGACGAAGCTCGCACACCACTGATTATATCGGCTCCAAGTACGGCAAGTGGCCAGGCATACCAGCAGTTTGCTCGCATGGTGTCACAACTCAAGCCCGAACACTACGAGATCGACGAAAAGGAAAAGCGAGTTGTCTTGACAGATGCAGGTGTCGAAAAGGTGCAAAAGCTGCTGGGTATCAAGAACCTGTATGAAGAGACAAATATCCGTACTATTTATCACCTCGAGCAAGCATTGCGCGCCCAAACGTTATTTATCCGTGACAAGGATTATGTAGTCACAAAAGATGGTGAAGTGGTGATTGTCGATGAGTTTACCGGTCGTCTCCTGAAGGGGCGTCGTTACAACGAGGGCTTGCATCAGGCAATCGAAGCAAAAGAGAGCGTTACTGTCCAGGAAGAATCTATGACGTTGGCGACAATCAGCTTCCAGAACTACTTTCGTTTGTATGACAAGCTTGCCGGTATGACTGGTACTGCGCTTACCGAGAGTGAAGAGTTTCATCAGATCTATAAACTAGATGTTGTTGAGATTCCCACAAACAGAGCAGTTGCCAGGAAGGACTTACCAGATCGTATCTACAAGACGCACGCTGCCAAGGTACGTGCGATCGTAAAGCACGTACAAGAATTGCACGAAAAAGGTCAGCCAGTCCTGATTGGCACAGTATCAATCGAAAACAACGAAGAGCTAGGACAGGCTCTTGCCAAGGCGGGCATTCCGCATGAAGTATTGAATGCCAAGAACAATGAAAAAGAAGCTGCGATCGTGGCAAAAGCCGGCCAAAAAGGTGCTGTGACGCTCGCCACAAACATTGCTGGTCGTGGCACCGACATTGTATTGGACGATGTCACCAAAGAACTTGGTGGGTTGTTTGTGCTTGGCAGCGAGCGGCATGAGTCACGACGTATCGACAATCAGCTGAGGGGTCGTTCCGGCAGACAGGGTGATCCTGGCATGACGCAGTTTTATGTGTCGTGTGAAGATGACCTGATGCGTATTTTTGCAGGCGACAGTATCGCGAAACTCATGGATCGCCTCAAGGTTGATGAGGATATGCCACTCGAAAACAGGGTTGTAAGCCGGAGCTTAGAAGGTGCCCAGAAAAAAGTAGAAGGTTTTAACTTTGATGCTCGAAAGAATGTTGTCAAATATGACGATGTAATGAACAGGCACCGTAAGGTAACCTATGAAACGCGCAAAGCATTGCTGCAACACGCCGATATCCACGATCGGATCAAGCAATTCATACAAGAAGAGGCACATAGCTTGGCGCAACTGCCAGGACAAGACGACAACTACGAAGCGCTCATCACTGAAGTATTTCCGTTTGACGATACTACTCTAGACCGTCTTTTTGACGCCGAGGCTGATCGCTTTGAAAAGGTACTGGAACAGGAAATTCACGAATTGTATGATGCACGCCAAGCGGCGTTTGGCTCCGATGTTATGCGCGCTGTCGAGCGTGATATATACTTCCAGATTCTCGACAATCTCTGGATGCAGCACCTTGAGGATATGCAACATATGCGGGAAGGCATCCATTGGACCAGTGTTGGTCAGCGAGACCCACTGGTTGAATATCGTCGTCGAGCACAGCTGATGTTCGAGGCCATGCAGGTCACGTTGCGCCGCCAGGTGTTGCGCAATCTATTCCATGCCGTTCCGATAGATACTCAAGGCGAGGTTATGCAAGAAACTGAACTGACTCGTGCAGCGCGCAATTCGGTTGCAAACGCCGACCAGATTACCGAAGCCGAGATCGTAACCGAAAAAGACTTCAAGCCGCGACAGACAACAAAGCCCGCAAGTTCACGCAAGAAAAAACAAGCTCGTAAAAGTGAGCGGCAAAACAAGAAAAAAAATCGACACTAGAGTATTTTTCAAGTGAAGCACACTGTAGAACTTATCGAACTCAAAAATGGCGCCAGAGGGTTGTTTATCGACGTCCCCGATGCCACGGTTTTTTATGCTGATGTTAGTTTTCGTGCAGGAAACTACTTATCTCCCGAGGGCAAGATGGATGTGGCACACATCATGGAACATCTTGTGCTGGGTGCAAATAAGAAATACCCGAAAGCGAGTGACTATAGCATTGTTTTCACGCAAAATGGTGCTTACAACAATGCATATACTGCCGATTATCATATGGGCTATGTCGCCGAGTGTGCTGATTTCGAAACAGAACGTATTCTAGATTTGCTCTGCCTTGCCATAGAGGCACCTCTGTTCTTGGAATCAGAATTTCAAGCAGAGCAGGCGAATGTTCGAGAAGAACTCAAGAGCCGCAAAAATCAACACGATACCGAATTGTCGCTCATTGTCGAAAACCGCATGGGCTTTGTGCCGCAGAGCTATGCGCAGCGAGCGCGCCAGCTTAAAGATATTACGCTCGATGATATTGTGACTCACTATAACCGAACGCACTATACCCGTAATATGCGCTTTGTCTGTGCTGGTAGTGTACAGAAGCGCCGCGAAGCGCTATTGGAACGGCTTGAAGGCATGGCGATGCCACAAGGAGAGGAACGGCTCATCTTGCCCGACGAGCGCCCCCGAGCACTAGACGCGCCACTCGTGTTGCGCAATCCGGAGCTTGACAATGTCATCTATCATGTTGAGGCGTCTATGGATCATATCTTGGATACAAAAGAATGTGATGCGATTGGCGTGATTGAAGACCTATTGTTTTCTACTTTTCATTCTCGTATTTTTGGCAAAGCCCGCGAAAAAGGGCTTATATATGGCATCTCGCAAGGCTTTTACAGAACTCGCAATAACCACGTCTGGACCTTATCCGGCCAAGTGCAGGCAGATAACATGCCGACACTGTTTGATCTGGTTGTTCGTGAGTATACGGCATTAAAAAATGGCACAATCAAAGAATCCGAACTAGATGCTATTAAGTTGTTTCAACTTGGTCAAATTCAGCGAAGCAATCAGACTGTTGCTCGGCTTGCGAACTGGTATGGAGGGTATTTTTACATGACAGATACCTATCTGCCATTTGCTGGGGTCGAGGCTCGTGTTGCTGCTTTAACGACTCACGACATCATTGCTGCAGCACAAACGATGCTTCGTAGCAAAACGTACGGTGCTGGCCTGATGTCCCAGGAAGGTGCAGTGGATGCTGCGGGGTGGCAGGCACAGCTCACCCGACTCTTTTCGTGAACATCAAGCGCGTTGATTATTGCTAAAACTGATACACTAGCTGCTATGCAACCGATCAGACAATTGCAATCATCAGTCGAAACTGCAATCAAGCAGCTTCATATTACCGACAGGCAGACAGAGCTAGCAACGCTTGAAGCACAAAGCGTAGCGTCAGATTTTTGGGCAAATCCGCAACATGCGCAGGAGGTTATGCAGCACATAGCCCGTATAAAAAAAAGCATCGAACCATGGCTATCTTTGCAAAAGGCGATTCGTGACGTTGTCGAGCTTTCTGCGCTGCACGATGAAAGTTTGGCTTCGGAGCTGGCGATGGCTACCGAGCAGGCACAGGTGACGTATGAACGGCTACGACAACAGTTGCTGTATAGCGGGACATATGACGATCATAATGCAATCTTGTCGATTTATGCAGGCGCAGGCGGGACAGACGCTCAGGATTGGACAGAGATGCTTATGCGCATGTATCTCCGTTGGGCCGAAAAAGAAGACATGGTTATTGATGTTATTGAGCAGTCTCCAGGCGAAGAGGCTGGCATGAAAACTGTCGTAATGACCGTGCGCGGCGCCTATGCCTATGCACAGCTCAAGAGCGAACACGGTGTCCACCGACTTGTTCGCCTGAGCCCATTCAATGCTGATAGTTTGCGCCAAACCAGTTTTGCCAAGGTTGACGTATTGCCTGAGATATCAACGCCTGACGAAGTCGAGATCGACGAGAAAGATTTAAAAATCGATGTATATAGAGCAGGTGGGCACGGTGGGCAGAGCGTCAATACTACTGATTCGGCAGTGCGCGTGACGCATACGCCAACGGGTCTTGTTGTGGCTATACAAAATGAACGGTCACAGTTACAGAACAAGGAAACTGCGTTAACGATTCTGCGTTCTCGTCTGGCTCAACTGCAACTAGAACAGCACACCGCCACCATCCGTGAGCTCAAAGGTCCTAATGAGCAGGCTGCGTGGGGGAATCAGATCAGAAACTATGTACTACATCCGTACACCATGGTGAAAGATACTCGCACAAAACACGAAACAACCGATGCGCAAAGTGTTCTCGACGGCAACCTTAAGGATTTTATACGTTCATATCTGGAATACCGTGCGTCTACATAAGGGATCATCGAATCACTTTTCTTTTGGTCTCATGTGGCAGTC
>CAYRPO010000006.1:19904-24753 GCA_964426305.1 uncultured Candidatus Saccharibacteria bacterium | reverse complement strand
GCACAGGCCGAGTACTACCCTGTACGTGACTAAAATCTTTGCTTTTGGCTAAAGGTTACTATATAACTAGATAAACCCCGGTCATGAGGAGACTCTTTTGTGGGAACTAGTCTTATATGTTGGCAAAAAATTGTTCTGTGTAGCGTATTCTGCATGACCATAGTGGGCATGTATGTGCAGTATGCGAATGCTACGGGTTTAGCATCTCCATGGATTTCCGGTACACCGACGATGAGTCAAAAACAAACATATGAGGTATCATCTTCACAGCCAGCACCAACAGGATTGTCCGGCAACTCGCCAGATTGCAACAACAAAACCGTTACATACCAGGAAGAGCGGAACGTAGGCGCATGGGACTACCAACGCCAATTCACTAGCACTGAGTGCATGATGCGCATACCGTATGGCTACATCACAAGTGGTAAATTGTTACTGCTCAACGGCACGTCATTGGCTGGAAAGCTCTATAGCAGTGCTCAGCGTCAAGACAATTTTTTAGTCATTCCAAATACCAATACAGTCATAGAAACGAGCAACCAGAATTCGGCAGGCCTGTATGTAAGTTTGATTCAAAACGCATACAGTGGTTTGGCGGTGTCAAAAAATAACATAAGCGGAGCGATCAGCTACACAATCACCAAACCGGCAGGACCACAGCTCGTAGACAGTGCGGGCCGCAAACTGACAATTCGATATGAGTCGTTGTCGTATTCGGATGACGGCGAATGGATGGTGGTCGATGCGCCAGGCACAGGGTTTGTGCGAATCAACACCAAAACTGGTTCTGTACTTCCTTTTGCTAGCAGCCTGAGTTACATCAACCCCACCATAGACACCGCAATCTCAATAGACGGTCGGTATGCTGTTTTGGCTGCGTATGGCTTAGGTATGTTCCGACTGTACGATCTGTCTACGTGTACACATACTTCAGGTGTGGTACAAAATTGCCAATTCAGAGATTTGCTGGCGTACATGCGACAAGCGAAGCCCGGCTACTGGAATGGCGCCAGTAAGATCCGCTTCATCACTAACGACACATTTCGTTTTTATGGAATTTATGACAACGTGAGTTCGACCAATCGAAAGATTGGACAATTTGAGCTCACAACACCTGGCGTAACAGTGCGCTCCCTTGCCTACCTAGCGCTAGGAGACTCATTTGCATCAGGCGAAGGAGCGTTTACCTACAAAGATGGCACGGACATGGCAGACAACCGTTGTCACCTGTCGGCACAGTCATATCCGTACTTACTCGCTACGGGGATTGGCACTGGCGACATGCAGTCGGTTGCATGTTCAGGAGCAAAAATCAAAGATATAGTCCTTACTGATCTCAATCAGTATATAAATTCCGATCCACAGTCAAGCCAAAAAGATGATGAAATATTTAATGATGAAATATTTCATAATTTTCTACCTGGATATCGTGGTCAATTAGGCTTCGTTAATATAAATAACCCGAAAATTATCACAGTCTCCATCGGCGGTAATGACATTGGTTTTTCGGGAATAATTACAAAATGCGTTGCAGGTATGAGCGATTGCTACAAATCATACGAAGACCGCCTGGAACTCGCCAATACAATCGACTCGCAGTTTGCGCCCCTTGTCGAAACCTACAATAAGCTCAAAGCCGGCTCACCCGGTTCTAGCATATATGTGATTGGCTACCCGCAAATCGCAGCTGCCGACAGCAACTGCGCACTCAACGTCAACCTTTCAAATCAAGAGATCAAAAATAGTCAGTATCTGATCAGCTACCTGAACACTGTTGTGCGGCTGGCGGCTGAAAGTGCGGGCGTGCAGTTTGTAGACACAGAAAATGCGTTTGATGGCAAGCGCCTGTGCGAAGGTAAACGAACAGAGCTGGCGATGCACGGTTTATTGTTTGGGAACGGCGGACCAATTCCAGGCATTGGCATCTTCGCTAAAGAAAGTTATCATCCTACCAAGCTAGGCCATGCACTATTTGCTACGCGTATCCACAGTAGCACCAAGGCTTTTACCCAGCCCATGCCTACGCCAACCAACACAACGACACTGGCATTTCCAAACCGCAGCAACCACCCGTTGCTAGCCAAAACCGGCATCACTAACAGGCAAATATTTTCAACTCGCTTTGACGAATCTATGTCACCAGATATGATCACAATCAATCAGCCATTGCGAGTTCAGATTGACGGCGAGCAATACAGCCTAAAGCCAAACACAAACTACGAACTAGTTTTGCATTCAAATCCAGTAACAATCGGCACCGTTACAACAGATTCACACGGCAACATCGACGCACAGGTCACTGTGCCTGCATGGGCTGAGACTGGAGCCCACAGCTTACGGCTTGAAGGCGACAACGTGATTGGTGACAAGATCGCCATAACAAAAACAGTCTATGTTGGCGCAAGCCTGAACGACACCGATGGCGACGGCATACCGAACGATCGTGACAGCTGCTACCTACTGCCACAGTCTGGTATAGATGAGGATTTGGACGGGATCGACGACATATGCGACGATACCATCAGCGACCCGCCAACATCTGTACCGTCCGTGCTTCCGGAGACCGAAGAACCAGTTACGGATCCGGCCACAACACCCATAACCGATAAAACACCTACACAATTCGGTGGCCAAACAAATCAATCTCCAAACAGCGATGTCGTAGATCATGCAACAAACAGTACGGCAGCGAGTCACACGAACACAGCCAACCACCAAAGTGCCGAAACGCCATACATAGCGTCAGAGCCACAAGGCGTAACAGACGTTGCCGGAACACAGGACCAAAACGAACAAAAGACGAACACACAGCAGGGGACTAACGCAACCGTGACAGGCGCAAAGAAAAACCAGCCACTCGTATGGCTGGCAGTCATCTGTTTTGTTTTTGCCTGTGCCCTTGCACCACTGGCAGTTTTGCGCAAACAGCGCTAGGGTGCCCCTTAGGACTCCTCTGTCTCTACAGACAACACGATGTGCCGTTCGCGACCTTCGCCTTCACTGTGAGTAGATAGGCCATGCTCACCTGCAAGCTTGTGGATCACGCGACGATCTGCTGCGTTCATAGGTTTCAGGTGCATCGTTTCGCCTGTCTGTTTCACCTGCTTCACCCAATCAACAGCGGTTTGCGCCAAACGCTCTTGCTGTCCCTTTTTGTAGTCGGCAACATCGACATTGACACGGCTATATTGGTGATCATTATTTTTTAATGCGGTGCTTACCATATATTGCAGGGCTCGCATGGTGTCACCATGCTGCCCGATCAGAAAGCCATTCATATGCGTAGATGGTACCGACAGCACGATGACGTCGTCTTCATTTGTGGCGTGAACATCTATATTGAGTCCAAAAAATGATAACAAGTCTTCTAGGTACTTCTTGGCAAATACAATTGATTCTTCCATAACCTATCTCCTTCGCTTCTTAGCTTTTTTAGAAGATTTGGCTTTTGTTGTTTTTTTCTTTGCGACTGTTTCGGGAGCAATACTGTCTTCATCGCCTGCTGAAACAACTTCACCTTCGATAATCGAGTCTGTATCTATAGGTGTTTTTTTGTCGGCAATCTTTTCCATTTCTTCAACGTCTTGACTTAGTATTCGCCGTTGTTGAATGTACGCAACCAGGCCACCAACAAACCAATACAGCGATAAAGCCGATGCTAGACTGATCGAAACCATGAATAGGAAAAACGGAATCATGTACAAAGTCATGCGACTGGTGGCTGCTTGTATCTCGGCCTGCTCAACTTCTTTGCCTGCGGCAGTGTCCTTAAATATTTGGCGTAAGTTTCGAGCATTCTTGTCGACCATCATGAGGCTTTTACTCTGAACAAACTGTATGACAACACTCATGACAACCAATACAAATGCTGGAAAATAAAAACCTTGTGAACTCACTGCGGCTCGTGTTAGATCAACAAAACCAAACAATGTTTCGTCAAATGTTACAGTACCAGCGGCTAGCTCTTGCATATATGGCAAGTGCTGAACCCAGGTATATGCACCACTGATGACCATATTGGGGTCTTTTATAATCTTTGATATCCCCGAGTAAAGCGCAATCAGGATCGGTAACTGGATCAAGATGATACCGATCGAGCCCATCGGATTGACTTCGCGCTCTTTGTATAGCTCCATGAGCAGTTGTGATTCGCGCTGTCGGTCGCCTTTTGTCTGTTTTTTGATGCGCTTGATCTCGGGCTGAAGCTTCCGCAGTGCAATAGCGTGATGCAACTGCTTGCGAAGCAATGGGTACATTGCCATACGGACAATGATCGTAAACACGATAATGGCAGCACCCAAATTATGGCCCGGCAGCAATGCGATCAACAAAATCAGCAAGTTAAAAATTGGCTTGCCGATCAGTACATGAAAAAGCTGACCTATAAAATGGAACATCTTGTGTACTAGTGTAGCATAGGTTGCATCTGTTGGTATCTGTAAAATTTAGTATGTGTCAGTTTTTAGATAGAGTCGCAAGTTGCCGCTCTAGCGTGTGTATAAGTTCCGGCTGTGGTAGCGACACGATTCGATCATCAAACACAGTCACCACAATATCTTGGTTTTTTAAATATGTTGGCGCTAGTAAACGAATAGCTTCATATATACGCCGCCGAATTCGATTTCGTTTTGCAGCAGATTTAGACACTTTTTTACTGACGACTACCGCGACGCGAAAGTTGCCGTCTTTTTTCACGATGTACCGCATGGCACAAAGCGGGCTTCGAACTGTTTGGCCTCTTCTGTATACGTAATTTAGGCTATTGTGGCCGTGGAATCGATTGTTTTTAGCTAGCACGAAAAAACCTTATCGCTTATATGTGGTACATACATTGTACGCGACAAGGCTT
>CAYRPO010000006.1:4376-19804 GCA_964426305.1 uncultured Candidatus Saccharibacteria bacterium | reverse complement strand
CGACCCTTGAGTCGGCGACGCTTCAAAACAAGCCGACCAGCTCGGCTGGCCATGCGCTTCATGAAGCCATGCTCTCGTGCTCGGTGACGCTTCTTTGGTTGATGTGTTCGCTTCGGCATAATTCAGTGTATTAGTCTATAACACCTTTTTGTTTTTTGCAACCCCCCACTACAAGCTTTAACACTTTGTTATTGTAAAATTGGCATTCAAAAATGAGCTTATGTTCGGACTTTGTCCACATTTATACAAGGCTTATCCACACTTATACAGGTTACCCGTTTGGCTGTGCATAAAGTACACCCCTGTTTGTGTATACGCGGCAACAAAACCATTCGAAACACAAAATGCCTGTGGAAAACTTGTCGCTGGTTTTGTATAGTATGTAGCAGAAACCAAGTCAGGCAAAAGGAGAATAAGGGTACATGCAGGACAATGCGTTCTGGCTGACAATTTTGGGGGAGGTTGAATTAACTGTGTCACGCGGCAGTTATGTGACATGGTTCAAAAACACTCGAGTCTTGCGACATACCGAAGACAGTATCGTGATTGGCGTACCCAATATATTTGCCAAGCAACAGCTCGAAACCCGTTACAAGCCACTCATCGCTGAACTTCTAGAAAAGAATGGCATCGGCGCAGACACTATCGAGTTCAAGATTCATTCCGTAACGGCACCTGCTCGACAAAGTCATGAAAAATCGAATACTGACCAAGAAGTCGTGATCTTGCCGGAAACAGACGACATGCCGCGGTCGCCAAGCCGAAACAACAGGACGTCATCGTTGGTTTCGCACTCATACCGACAAGGCCTAAACGAAAAATATACCTTCGATAGCTTTATAGTTGGTTCTGGCAACGACCTGGCTTATGCCGCAACTCAGGCAATCGCCCAAAATCCGGGCACCAAATACAATCCTCTATTCGTTTACGGTGGTGTTGGCCTGGGAAAGACACACCTTATACAAGCAGTTGGTAACGCTATACTCCAGCGAGACCCTAAAGCACATGTCGTATACATATCGACTGAGCAGTTTGTGCAAGAGTTTCTAGACGCAATTCGGTACAAAAAAATTACTGACTTTGCTGGACATTATCGCAGTGCTGACGTACTGATTGTCGATGATATGCAATTCATTGCGGGCAAAGAAAAAACCCAAGAGGAGTTCTTTCATACCTTCAATGCCCTGCATCAGGCAAATAAGCAGATCATCATAAGCAGCGACAAACCGCCAAAGAACATCCCAACCCTCGAAGAACGTCTCAGGTCGAGATTTGAATGGGGCATGATCGTCGATATCGGTGCGCCAGATTTTGAAACACGTTGCGCAATTCTGCAAAACAAAGCAGTTCTACATCATTTAAATCTAGATCCGGACGTCATAGAATTTCTCGCAAATCACATTCAAAGTAATATTCGCGAACTCGAAGGCGCGCTAAACCAGTTGATTGCGTTTTGCGAGATGAAAGCACTCCAGCCAGACATTAACATAGTCACGAGTCTGTTTGGTGTACAGGCGCGCCGGCCAAAACATCTGTCATCAAAAGTGATCGTCGAACGTACGGCTAAGTATTTTCAAATCCCCCTAGAAGAATTACTCAGTGCTCGCCGCGACAAAGATATCGTCGTTCCTAGACAAATTGCTATGTATCTACTGCGCAGCGAACTGCATATGAGTTTTCCCAAGATTGCCCATGAGCTAGGCCGCAAAGACCACACAACGGCAATCCATTCAGTTGAAAAGATCGAAAAAGAGTTACACTTAGATGCCCTGCTCAAGACACAATTACACGAAATTAGAGAACGTCTCTATGCGTAACTCCGTATGCCGTATGTCGTATTTAGTATTTCGTTATGACGTCAAACTCATAGCACAGTACTGTGGGCAACGTGTGGAGAAGTATGTGGGTAGTCAGCGAACAACTGACTTGGTTTATACACTACATCCACAGCGTTACCAAACCGCAGAAAAACGACACGTGCAAAACACACAATCTTGTACACATAAATTATGCGTTTTGCACACATTATGTGTACAGTTTCACATCTGTTATAGTCAGCTTTTGCACACTTTCCCCATAGCCTATAACTACTACTACATATATAAATAAGTAAAGGAGACGTATATGAAACTGCAGGTTACCCAGGAAAATCTTGCTAAAGCACTGTCCGATGTCGCGCGTATTGCAGTGGCAAACAAAAACCCTTTGCCCATACTGAACAATGTACTCATACGAACTGTAGATAATCGACTAAGCTTATCTGCGACAAATCTTGAAATTGCTGTTACTGAAAAGATTGGTTCGAAAGTGCAAAAAGAAGGTGCAATCACCGTACCTGCTCGATTGATGCAGGAGTACATCACAAGTCTACCAAGCGGCATACTAGACCTGGAACTAGACGAACACAAACTACACATAAGTACCGATCAGTACAGCTCTACTATTAACGGTGTGGTTGCAGATGAGTTTCCTGTTGTTCCACAGGTTGATGATGGTCTTCAGTGGACGATTGCGACAAAAGAACTCAAGAAAGGGCTCGGTCAAGTTGTTTTTGCCGCAAGCGGTGACGAAACACGTCCTGTGCTTACGGGAGTATTTTTGCACACTGTTGACGGTAGTTTGTATGCAGCAGCGACCGACAGCTATAGATTGGCCGAAAAAGAACTCACCAAGTCAAAACAGGAGATGACATTACTTATACCAGCAACGGCACTACAGGAGTTACTGAGAATCTTACCAGATACTGTTGATGAGGTGGTCGTATTGGCGGAGGCACAACAAGTACTGTTTCGGGCTGGAGATGTTGAGCTAGTTTCTCGGGTAATTGAAGCAACCTATCCCGACTACAGAAAGCTTATACCGAAGACGTTTCGCACAACCGCCAGCCTGAGTCGTGATGAATTCATTGCTATCACAAAAGTGTCGAGTTTGTTTGCTCGAGAAAGTGCGGGCAGTATCACCATCAAGGCCGATGAAGATAAAAAACAAATTAGCATTACATCTATTGCGTCACAATTGGGCGAAAATACATCGAGTGCATCGGCTACTGTTGTAGGCGGTGGCGATGTGACACTAAATTCGCGTTATTTACTGGATGCCCTCAACGCCCTTAATGTACAAGAAGTGACATTGAGTTTTAATGGCAAGCTGGAGCCGTGTGTATTGACGAGTAATGATGCCCCTGATCAGACGTATCTGATCATGCCATTAAAAAGCTAAAGCTTTTTAATAAATGGTACGGTATATAGTACACATGTATGTCCAATAGCCCAATTAGCAGTTTACACGTGCAGCAATTTCGTTCATACGAGTCGTTTGCTGTTGAGTTAGTTCCCTCGGTCAATATTGTGGTAGGACCAAATGCTGGTGGTAAAACAAATTTACTCGAAGCCGTATTGCTTGCGTCTGGACTTGGTTCCTATAGGGCAACGTGGGAAGATGTCGTTAAGCATGGTCATGAATGGTCAAGGGTGGATATGCGCGTTGGTGAACAACAGCGCACCCTAAAGCTACAGTATATACATCAAAAACTACACAAAAGTTTTTTACTGAACGAAAAAGAAAAAAAACGACTAGCGTTTGACGATGTTTTGCCGGTTGTCTTGTTTGAGCCCGAGCATATGCGTTTACTAACAGGGTCACCAAGCTTGCGTCGTGATTTTCTTGACGACGTACTAGAAGTACTTGTGCCTGGCTTTCGAACAGTACGCCGCCAATACATACGAACTCTAGCGCAGCGCAACCAGTTACTCAAACAGACAACTGCGAGTATGTCCGGTCATCTGTTTGCCTGGAATATTCGCTTAGCAGAATTGGCTGGTACGATTGTTGCTAATAGATTACGATTACTCCAGAGCTTCAACGACTTGCTCGGCGATATATACACCGATATCGCGGGCAGTAAAACAGACATCACTCTACACTATGAATCACCACTCAACATAGATCTCTACGAATCGAGTCTATTACAGAGCCTTGATACTCACGTTCAGACCGACATACAGCGTGGTTTCACGGGTTTTGGGCCGCATCGTGAAGATATATCAGTCCTGCTGCGAAACGTGCCGGCAGGTAGCTCTGCATCGCGCGGCGAAACTCGCACAATTGTACTGGGTCTTAAGTTGGCTGAGTTACGATTGCTTGAAAAGAACCGTGATCAGTCGCCTATAGTATTATTGGATGATGTATTTAGTGAACTCGACGGCATGCGGCGCGGTGCACTGACGAGCCACCTCCAAACATATCAAACCATCATTACTACAACTGACGCCGACATCGTGTCGAAAAATTTTGCACAAACGACAAATATCATAGCCCTGGGTTAGTCTTCGAATTGAGGATCCTGCTTTGGGTATACAAATTCTACGGAACTTTTTGCTAGTTCGTGATTATTGAGCATGGTCTCGACTTCATCAATCGCACTAGGATCGTTAGTGTAATAATACACAATAAAAGAATTAGTAGATGCTATATAGTCGATGCGATAGCGAGTATTTTCGATTGGCAAAGTTGCTGCAAATTGATTTGCCTTTGAATTGCTTGGCAGATCAATAGTCTGAGATTGCTGACCGTCTTGATCCTTGATATCTACTTTGAGCCTCTCATTTGCTAGCCTCTCGACAGTTACAATATAGACCGTCTTTTCTGAGTTGTATGTGCCAGTGATTTGCAAGATTACATCTGAAACTGTGCTGGTGCTTTTGACGGTAAATAACATGAGATCCGATTTATCATGCAATTGAGTAGACGCATATGCATTTAAGTCTCTGCGTAGCGCATCAAATTGAATATCACTTTTCAGAAAATTAAATACCTCATTGCCGTTGACTAATGTAATCGGCGCGTCGGGTGCGACGTAATCTGCTGGTTTTTCTATAGTATCTCTGCTGGATTGATTGTTGGCAAAAATGCCAACAATCAATAGGATCGCTATAATTATCCCTATAGAGATTAATAAGTTTTTTCTGGATAAATGAATATTTTTGAATTGCATTATTGTGCAGTCATTGCCCAAATTGATTTTACAAAACCCCTAAGGTCACTTTCACTATAAGCAATACGAGAGGTTGTTTCTTTTGGTTCACCACGCCAGCCATCAGCGTAAGGATCGGCTAGATAGTATTTATCGGCAGAAACTTTTCGCAATACCATAAGGTGTCCACCGGTGTTACTATCAGTTCCTGGGAATGCACCACTAACTCCTATCATCACTATCTTTCCAGGGCCAACATTACGCTTTATGTCACCAAAACTTATGGGTTTTGCGATTACGCCAAATTTATTTTCTGCCGCAGCCCATACCCAGAAATGATTTGATCCGCAGTGACCATTACCTATCTGTCCATCGTTATCGGCAGCCCACTGAGCAACGGTGTCAGGGGTTTGTTTTCGTCCGGTAAGAGTCGATATAACCATTGCATACGATGTTGGGCCACATCCACACTCGTCAATTGTGCCGATACCATATTTGAAATTACCATAGTATCCTTGAACTGCTTTATCTGTGCCCCTGTTCCTCTGACTATAGTACGCCATCGGATACTGTCCTTCGCCAGGTAGGTCATAACCCTCTGGTCCACCTCCAGATGCAATGGATGTCGCCCCTGAGCAACTAAAATCTCCTGCGCCAGACGATTGCCCAGGAACACCCCCTAGTGCAAGAAAGAATGTATATGCACCATCCCGGCTGGACGGTGTAATGTTTACGCCAACATCAGACGCATCTCTCAGCATGTTTTTATGTTGAGCATCTAGATTATTTGTAACATAGGCAGCCCAATATGCATCAGGTCCACTATCTGATGGAACGCCGGCTCGTTCGCGATTCATTTCGGTTATACGCGGCGCAACGCCGTTGTATTTATAAAACGCCTCCCATATGGCTTCGGGTTTTGCCTGTTTGATCTGATCTTCGTATTGTGAATTTTTAATTTTTCCTAAAAAGAAAGCAGTAGCTATATCTGTCTGTCGCTCAAATTCATCCATAGTTATTGGACCTGATGGAAAGCTGTATTTGCCACTTGTAGTGAGAGAATAGAGCTGATAGACGCCTTGGCCATTCTTTGGATTTTTGTCGCTCACGAGGTTATATTCTTGAAAGTGTAATGCAGCAATAATTTGCCATTGTATACCGTATTTTGCAGCAACTTTCTGGTATACGGCCTGATTCTTGCCAATCCAGGCCGTCTGCGTCTTATCTAGGCCACCCGTCCCTGTTTTTGTTGTGACTTGCTGTGTACATACGGTATCGCCTTCGGCGTAGTATATTGTACCTTTGTTGATGGCTCTGCGCTCAGCTTCTACAGATGCAATAGCATACGATGTCGTCAGTTGGGTCGACAACACAACGACTGCAATCGTTACTAATGTAATGCGGCGAATGATTTTTATGTTGGTGTGCATACATATCCGTTCGGAGCATTCTTAGGTAGATAATCAAGCGGATTTTTTGTGTTCGATAGGTTGCCATAACTCCCTAGGGTTCCGTTTGTTGAAATCACCATATGCAAGTGTCCATACCGGACATTCTGCACATTTCCGGTTTTTCCAATCACACCTAACTGATCACCTACCTTTACGTCTTGACCTTCTCTTACGCTTATAGAGCGTAAATGTTCATACGAATAGTAAAGGCTGTCAGATACTTTGACGGTCAAATAATTGCCCGCGGCACCACCGTCGTAAGACACTTTCGTTACGACGCCGTCGTGGGCAGCTTGCGCTGCAATATTTGTGGCACGTACATTGATGTCCAGGCCTGCGTGTCCGCGAGGACCTCCATAGCATGGTCCTGCATATATCTTTTCTGCAGGCCACGCCCAGCCATCCACGGCAGCCATATTTGCGGTATCTATAGTGGTCGTTTGGGCGTCGGTTGATGATTGATATGCACAATTTTCGTCTTCGGAATCAGGATCCATACATTCTGATTGACCAGTTAAGAAAGCTATGCTGGTAGCAAGTTGGCGATCAAGTCTATAGATGCGAAAGCGGCGTGTGAGCTGATCGTTGTTCTCGCACTTCTGCTCATACACCTGTTCTTCGTTATCATCTGCATATAGACCGAGCGCTTTTGTGCCATCATCGATTGGGTAACAGAATGAAACCCAATCATCATAGGCTTGTTTGTGGCCTGTGTCTATAAAATTTGCATTCTCTTCGGGATCAAACTCGTCTAGCTCCGTATCGGTAAATCCATACTGTTTGATTCCCATAGGATTTTCTACGAGCCATTCGTTTCCTGTTGTTGTTTCCCCGGCCGCCTTTGCACGAATAGATAGTGGATTAAAAACTGCCAACGTGTTGAAGAATGAGGATGGAATATTTGCAAGTGTGCCTGTGATTGCGGTATTGCCAGATGCAGTGGTATTAGCGAGATTGGCAGCGATTTTCGCCGATGTAGAGTCAACATTACTTAGGGCGAAGTATCGATCATATATCGAGGCATTCTGTAGTTTTTCGCGTCTTTCAATAGCAATCTGTGATTCAATATCTGCAACCTGTCTCTTAGTTAGTCTATGTCCGCCAATGAGCTTGTTGTTCGCCTGTGCCTTTATGGTGTAACCCGTAATTGCCGCATCCATTTTTTGATCACCCGGCTCCCATCCGTTTATGATCACTCCAGCGAATTGACGTACCAATATAGGTTTTAGGAATTCGGTCAATACACCAAACAACGCACTTTTGACAGCACTAAATGCAACATTTGCGTATAAATTACTACCACCTGTAAATACAGCGACTGCGATGCCGATAGCTGCACTCCCGAGTTGCCAGAGCCATCCTGAAGATACTCGACAATATGTTTTTGCATTTATGCCACTAAATGACGTTATCGTATTTAAGATACCGTCGGCCCAGTTATCTAACTTGCCTAGCGCACCAGCTGCTCCGCCTGTTTTTGATAGGTCGACGGCAAATTGTTCAGTGTTGGTCGGCTTCGCATCGGTCTTGCCGGTGAGCATTTGATAGGCTCCAGAATTGCTGACATCGTGCCCCTGCTTTACGCGTTCACCGTCTGGCTTTATAAGGGGTGCATTCATGAGCGCCATGAAGGCACTTACCTGCTCGGCTGTTACATCCTTACCTTCCTTTTGTTGACTAGCTGCAACAGCAACTGTCATGCCCCACTTCATAAGCCCGGCATATCGAAGTATTTCGGCGCCATTGCGAACAGCGCTGGTGTACGCTTTTGCTGAACATGCGGTCTGGCCAACTTGATCAATCTTGAGCGAGCCAGCAATAGCACTTGCCTCTGGTACAGCGCCTTTTATGATTGCGCCGGGATCGGCATTTTTTAATACATCATCGACTAGAGACGGATCGGCAACAGACCCTACCTTGGACGGGTCTTTTAATAATTCTTGTTCTGCGGCAACTTCGTCGGCAATATCAAGCTCGTTCATGGCTCTCTGTGTGTTTTCATCTTGATTCTCTGGATCTTGATTCGGATCGGTTCGTAATGTGCCTGACGAAGATGCTAATTGTCTCTGTCGTATCTTTTCGATTGTTCGTAGCTGCCAGTTGTCGACTTTGCGTTTTGAGTTTTCAAAGAATGTTCGTTGAATACCAAGAGACTTTAATAAGCCAGTGAAGCGCTTGTCTCGCATCATGAATCGGCCGTTTTTTTCACCGAATACTTTTTCAAATTCCTTATTGACTACAGAACGTTGATCACTGAGTTTTCCTCTAATTGGTTCACCGTTTAGGACTACTTCTCCTTTTTTGTTGACATATATATCGCTACCGTTCTCGCGCATGAACGAGACAACCTTTTCTGGATCAACTCCGCTGTATTTTCGCTCTAACCAGCTTGCGGTCTTACCTTTTTTGAATAAACCTTTGCCGTCTTCGTCGAAAACTATTTTGTAATGTGCGTTGGCGCGCCGATTGAGTATACGTTCCGAACGGGCATCTAGAATCTTATGGAATGTTTGTGCGAAGTGCTCTAGCTGATATACACTCAAGAAACTTGCCAATCCCATGGCGCCAACAAACAGCAGTAGCCCGGCGATGCCAGCTGTCAGGCCCTTCTTGGCTGTGCTCGAAGCACTAAACAGTTGAATAGCTTG
Source organism: uncultured Candidatus Saccharibacteria bacterium (assembly GCA_964426305.1). Taxonomy (GTDB): domain Bacteria; phylum Patescibacteriota; class Saccharimonadia; order Saccharimonadales; family CAIOMD01; genus CAYRPO01. The sequence goes on along the minus strand of CAYRPO010000006.1, from coordinate 10,733 downwards.
CTTTACGTTCGATGTACCTCGATTTCCGTCATCTCGGAATATATCAAGATTCTTAAGACGTTCTGTTTCTGAGACCCCAGAATTCTGGCTTTGACCGGGGTGTATGGTAGCGCCAGTGTTGAAACTATTTTCAAGACTTTCTATGTCATCGGTATTTTTCTTTGTCGACGGATGCCCTAGGGGATACTGGGCATCGTCTGCATTAAATTGGTTTTCGAGCTCGTCGGAACTAGGCGTCTTGCCCTCGTAAGGATGTCGCCACTCTTGGTCATCGGCATTTTCGGTTTTATCGTCTTGATATACGGGCATAACTATTTGAGTCTCACATTCATATACTAGTATATAGCGCGTACCGGCGTATCAAAAGCTTCACTTACCATGGCTATAAAGGTATATCAACACTGCCTTGCTGGTTTACGGTAATCTGCTCGCCCCGCTCGAGGGCTGCAACTTGCTCGGGATTGGTAGTGATCAGGCTGGTTTCGGTTGGGCTGGGCAAAATCTGGATATGCACATGGCTTTGACCGGCAAAAAACAACCCTTGGCCTACAGGAAATTGGCTCAATCGTTTTTTTTCTTCGCTCGTGAGCTTAAATACATCGGCGAGTATGTCAACGGCACTGGTGCTCTGTTTGAGTAGAAGCTGCATGCTGGCATTGGCTACGATTGCTCTTCCCATGCGTGATGCCATAAAGTCCTCAACGTCTTGCGTGATGGTCGTTAGGCCAAGGTTGTACTTGCGACAGCGTTTCGCAATACTAAACAAGAAGTTAGCGCTATCTTCGTATTTCATCAACTGCCATGCTTCGTCCACTACTAGTATGCGGCGTCTTTGATCTGTTTTCGTCTTGTTCCATATGAAGTTTAAGACTATGTACATAGCAACGGGACGAAGCTCATCCTCGAGGTCACGAATGTTGAACACTACCATCGGGTTGTTGATATTTATGTTGCTCTGCTGGCTAAATATACCCGCAAACGTGCCGGTAGTGTATTTTCGCAGTCGCTGTGCCAGCTGCGGTCCTGTGCCACCCATATGCAAGAGCGTATCATAGAGGTCGGCAATAGTTGGTGGTGTGGCAGTATGCGTAAGTGGATCGTTCGTAATCCCTGCTTTTGCATACGTGTCTATGAGTGCGGCGTCTAGGTCTGCTTCTTCTACGGGGCTCAGGGCTGGTATGGTTGCTGTACTTCCACTTGATTGAATCTGTGCTTGCGCACCACCCATCATGAGACGCAAGAGTCCGTGAAGTGTGATGAGATTGCTGCGCAATGCGTTGTCGGCTTCGTCGGTGTCAACAACTTGCGGTAGCTCAAACGGATTGATGCGCGTGGTTGAGTTTAGGGACAATTTGACGTAGGCACCGCCTACGGCTTCACACATACGTTGGTATTCGTTTTCAGGATCTATGATAAATACTTCTGTACCGAGCATCATGCTGCGTAAAGCCTCTAACTTTACTGCAAAGCTTTTACCGGCTCCGGCTTTTGCAAAGACGACACTATTGCCATTTTCTAGGCTAAACCGGTCAAAAATTACTAAACCGGAGTTATGCATGTTGATGCCATAGAGAATGCCATGGTCGTCACTGAGGTCTGCCGATGTGAACGGAAAACTAGTCGAGATTGCACCAGTATTCATATTGCGTCTGATTCGTAGTTGGTCCATGAACTGTGGGATCGTACTGTTCAGTCCTTGCTCTTGCTGAGCGCTTGCTGGTTTGCTGTACACTAGCTGTTGCCCAAGCATGGACTCTACTTTGTGGCTTACGAACTCAAGTTCATCGGTTGACGATGCGTAAATTGTAAAATACAGGCCAAATCGGAAAAATCGCTCTTCGCCAACTTGTAGTTTGTCGCGTAGCTCCTCGGCATCTTGAATTGCGGCTTGCTTTGCTGGGTCGCGTACACGTCCTTTTTCGGCGTCGATTTGTAGACCAGCCTCGAGTTGTCCAACTTTTTTCCGTAAGTTCTCTAGGACGACCTGGCTTTCTACCGGATATATATAAATCGACAGATCCATAATCTCATCGATATTTACCAGTCCACTGAGCCAGCCAGTGTAGACCTGTCGAGGATATCCATAGACATAATAGGTTCGTGCATAGCGGGTGCCGATCTGAAAATGTGTGCTTTGAAACTCGATACTGCTAGGTGCGATGAAATCTCGTAGCGCGGTGATACCCTTTTGAAACGCGGCCTGAACTTCTTGTTGCTCACGTATACGTTGCTGTTCGGCTAGCATGACCGGATCGAGCTTTGGTTGTTTTTTTCTGCCAAATGCCATGTTATGTCATCTCTCTTGTCATATGGGGCTGTATAGCCATGCCCTCGCCCTTGGTAATGACTGGCGCCGTCAGGTCATCAAAATTTTTGAGTTGCTGCCTTGTTGCGGTGTCGGGATTGTACGCGTCATAGTATAGCTCTATGAGTTCCTGGGTATCGAGTGGCAGTCCCTGAACGCCAGTTTGTAGCAGGCCGTTGAGAACCGTCTGAACACGGTTGCGAAGCTCGGTCTTGGCGGCTTCTAGGTCTGCTTCGGTAATCACGACTTTTTCGTCTTTACTTCCAAAAGCGCTCGCAAAAAAGCTCTTGCTAGCAGCGACTGCTTTTTGGGCAGTTGCAGTTGGGAAATACGGAATCACTATGTAAAAGCGTTTATCCATGATGTTTGTTTGATCTGCTAGGTTTGCCATAAAGTCGATGTAGTCTTCCATGAGTAACGCAAGTAGCATGTTTTCGTGTTCTGAGCGGATTTTGTCGAGCTTTTCGATGTATGGTCGAATATCCACGCGGCTAGAACGAACAAAAATCTGAATCTCGAAGTACAGTGAATTCAAGAAACCTTGGTACGCATATTCGACACTCTCTCGTTCTTGGGGGCTCATGAGATCAAAATTGATACTTTTTAGCATGACAACCGAACGAAAACTACCGTCGTTCATGATCACTACTCCGTCTCGAATTTCGCTAATGAGAAGTGTATTTTGGGTACTGTTCGGGTTACTTCTTGGTGGTGGTACGGCTGCTGCTGTGTTAGTAGATGCAGGCACGGCCTGGGGCTGTCCGTAGGATGCCATGCCATTGCTAGCCGGTGGGTTTTGTGGGTATGCAAATGCTTGCCCCTGATTTGGGCTTGGGGTGGCTTGGTTATAAGGGTTTTGCGTATGTGGATCCATGCGTATTTGAATGTGGTGCTCTAGACTATAGAGCCTTAGGCAAGAGTTCCCACCCTACCTATTGTTGATGTTAGCGTAATGATACAACTACTTCGTCGCCATCGTTCAGCGCTTCGCGTTTAGTCTGCTCGTGCTTCGCTATGCTTGCAATAGATGCCACGCTCACATCATTGGTTTGTGATAATTCAATTGTAGCACGCGACTTCGGGGGTGTCACAGGAGTTTCTGCTGCTTCTTGCGCCGCAACGGCTTGCTGGCGTAATTGTTCTTCCTGTAGCTGTTGCTGTGTGGTCTTGAGGGTTTTGTGATGTGGATTGATATACGCTGTGTTTTTATGGCTCTTGATCTCTTCTAGAGCAGCTTGTTCATCAATGCTCATAGCGGTATCATCATGCAAAAAAGTACTGTCTTCGATTGACGATACTTTTGGTGTCACGACTTGTGCAGCAAACATCGTGGCATCTCTTGGTACCTGTTCCTGGGGAGGCTGATGCAAAAAATAAAAATCATCAGGTGTGGTAGCGGGCTGCTGGCTAGCTGTTTGTTGTCTGGCGGCCTGTACCGTTGCCATCGCGTCAGCACGTCGATCGAGTGCGGCCTGTTGTACGAGCTGGTCGAAATGTTGTGCTGTTGGGTTACTAAATGGGTCTAGCATGTCATCATCGGCACGAATGTCAGTAGCTTGTACTGTTTGGGGTAGTGAAGCAGGGTCTACAAGGCGGTCACTTATGTTGGCATGCGCAGGATTGCTGTAGAGATTCACATTGACATTTTTAACTGCCCAGCCGCGACTGTCGATCGTGTCTGCCAGTGCCTTTAGGCGACTACGAACCTCGTTTTGGTCAAGCCCGTTTGTATAGATACGTTCGATGCGCTTTGGTACGGTGATCGTCACTAAATCCTTGATGCCACTCTGATCCCATATGCGGCGTCGTGGTTTTAAGAAAAATCGAATCTGTGCCGCCAGCCATACATCCGTCGGCTGATCACGTCCCAGCGGCAGTGCTAGCAATAGTGGCGGAACTATGAGGGGTACAAAAACGATTGCCGTGTATATGACAGTAGCTTTTGCAACCATAAATGCTAAAAAACTAATCGCCATCGCCACGCCTGCGAATGCAAACTGCTTCAGCGACAAAGGCCCAAGGATCTTGTCCTCTGCTTCAACGTCTTGAATTACCTTGTATGTTGCCATAACACCTCTAATCTATCGGCCATTAGTGCGTCGTATCTGAGCTGATCTGTCAGACGGTCCGCTAGATCTTTGACTTTGTGTGCGATCAGGAGAAATCAGGCCGATAGATTCGTATGCATCGCGAATTTGAATTCTCTTGTCGTCGCCATACATGCCAATTGTACGCGGATCAAGCAAGGATTGCGCCACCGATATCAGCGAAGCGTCTTGCGGATTAGCCCGGATTGCTGCTGCAAAATCAGTTACTACACCAGGCTTTGCGTCTTTGAGTGATGCCACATCGAGTGATTTGAATACTTTGAGCTGTTTTGCGGTATCGATCTCTGCAACAGCACCTTCAATATCTGATGCTTTAATGACGTCTGGCGTTTGCGATAACAGAGTCTTTACGACATCTGAATTGCCCTGGACTGATCGCTTAAAGGTTTCTGAACTAATATGTCCACCCTTGACTAGATCTCTGAAGCTGTCTGAGTTGAAACCAGTGAGACGCTCTATAAGAGCACCTTCGAGATAGGGATCTCTCGTGATGTCGTCCCGAGTGTAGGACTTCCCGCCGATGTCGAGTTGCAGTGTTTTGCCCGACTTGTCTCCCAATACACTCACTAACCCTTCTACGCCTTTACCTATCTCCAGTTTTCCTGAGTCTGGATCGTAAGTGGACGCCCTTCCTGCGCCAATATCATAAAAATCAGCGTTTCTGAGTAGATTAGACGCGTTTTCTCGGCCTTCTTTGGAGGCAGCGGCGCGGCCGGACTCCATGTAACGCTCAAGTCGTTTATTGGCAAGCTCACGTGATTCGGCGGTCATGCCTCTGTTTGCCAGCAAGATACCTGCTCGGTGCTGTGCTCGTGCTTTTTGCCATCTGTTTAAGGACTTGTCGCTTGAAAGGTCTTTGAGCGCTTTTTCGCGCTTAAGAGCATTGACTTCTTCTTTTTGCTTCTTCCGTGCGCCACGGAAGCCGCCGATATCTCTTCCTGCAATCCCCTTGCCGAGCCCGTCGATTTTGCCAACCATTTTGGCAAACAATCCACCGGCAATCGCAAAGGTAGTTGGTATAAGCAAGAATGGTCCAAAATACGCAAGGAGTATCATAAAGAATGTAAATATGCCTTCGAAAAAGCTCCAGTGGCTGTTTGCTATGATCCATGCCAGTATCTTACCCGACGTCAGTAATATGAATATGAGCGGGAACATAAGTAGTAGCTTGCTAAACAATTGCCACCACTGTCTCCAGAAATTTTGTGTACCAGGTAGTATCCATGCTACAAGCGCCAGCGGTGATACGATCAGTAGTGCAATGATGCCAATCTGTCGCATGATCAACACAGAGACACCTACAAACAAAACAATAGCTATGCCTATAGCTGCCCCGATGAGCCAAATGCCAAGCTGTCCACCTAATCCTGTCGCCGCTCCTGCGGCTGCGCTATTGGCGTGTACTAGATAGGCAATACCACCGATGACACCAGCATTGATTGCGCCGTTTACGGTTGCACCAGCCGATAAGTTGTTGGCGTAAAAGTCAGACAAAATCTCGGTTATATTGCCGACTTCGTCTTTGCCGCCAAAAGGTGCCATCATAACATCCGATATCGCAATGCCAACGGTGTTAACAACGACAATCAAGCCTGTGAACAGATACCACGACAACTGCATGAGGATCGCCGCAATTACCAGTCGAGGAACGACCTTTTTGACCGTGTAAGCGCTAAATATGTCAAGGCTTAATATCTGCGCTATGATCATGAATAGCGCGACACCAACCAGGACTATGGTTGACAAAATTCGTACCGCAGACCACGCGGTTTTAAGGGGGTTAGCAGGCAGAGCTCCATTGCTTGTCGTCACGCCTTCACCATATTCAGACGGCTCTAGCGTAAGAAGACCCGTCAGAGCCTTTTCTACGCCACCAATGAAACCATCTGCTAACTCGGTAGCGCCACAGATAAGCCAACCAAACGTTTTTAGTGTACCCTCACA
>CAYRPO010000006.1:0-4276 GCA_964426305.1 uncultured Candidatus Saccharibacteria bacterium | reverse complement strand
GAACTGCAAACAAAGGCGCCAAAGAAAAAACCGCCAGCATACCCACCATAGCCCATTTTTTGTGTATGAATTTCATAAGCTGTATCTTCTATATTTAACACCATATATTTGTATTGGCAAAGATATTTGTAGATTAGCGGTATTTATGGCACAATTACTACGAGCGAACCAAATAAAATGAACACTGTATATACTGCAATCTTTGCTGCTGTTAGTAAATGCGAACAAGGTGATGCCAAGGCCTGTTTAGCGGGCGCTGAAACAAAAGGCCTCCTGAAGCTACTCGAGATTGGGCTTAATTTTCTTGCTGCGACAGCAGGGCTGTTGGCGATCATTATGCTGCTGTATGCAAGCATCCTATATATATCCTCAAATGGCGACCCAGCAAAAGTAGCTGCCGCAAAGCAAAAAATTGGGAACATCATAGGTGCGTTTGTAGCGTTCTTCTTTTTGTACTCATTTCTACAGTGGCTTATACCCGGAGGGCTTTTCTAAATCATGAAGCGTATTATTCTTGTTACATTTTTTAGTTTTTTACTGCTAGCTGGTGTTCAGGGGCATGTTGGGGCGGCCGTACAGGCGCCAGGTGATTCTGGTGGTGGCGGGGCATATACTGGCGAGTGTGGCAAGCATCGCACTTTTTTTGGCATACCAACATGGTATAAATACTTGGATTTCGAAGAACCAAACTGTGACATCGTGATTCAAACGAAACTCGACGACAATGGTTATGTAAGGAGGGGTACCACCAAGGATAGTGGTGGTGATAATGGCATAGATTGCTATACGCGTGTTGATGCCACATGCACAGAGAAAACCGGTAAGCCAGACGGCATCGTCAACAGTGCCGACTCTGGTGCTGGTGATTTTAAAGATATCGGCCTCATTGCTCTTGCTGTCATAGAGATGCTCCTGACCTTGGCGGGTATTCTGGCCGTCATATACGTCACGATTGGGGGTTTTAAATATGTTACATCCCAAGGAAATCCAGACAGCATCACCAAGGCCAAAAACACCATCGTCAATGCGCTCATCGGCCTTGTATTGGCGCTGTTCTCGGCCCAAATTATCGGTTTCATCGCGAGGAGTTTGTCGTGATGTCCTCTAAATTTTTTGGCCTGATCCAGGACGTAGGTCTGCCAAAGTTGCCAGCCGATTCCAACACCCTCATAACCATAATCAATATTTTTCTAGGCGTTATTGGAGCGACGGCGGTTTTAGTGACCATCCTCGCAGGTATTCAGTTTATTACATCCGAAGGCAGTCCAGACAAGGTGTCAAAAGCACAGCGTACAATTATGTATGCCGTAATAGGGTTGCTTGTAGCAATTTTTTCCAGCGTGATTGTTAACTTTGTGATCGTGGAGGCTTTAAAATAATGCTTAAAATGTTGACCTTTTGCTTTGTTGTAGTGGCGCTGTTCAGTAGCATCTTTGTAGTGGCGGCACCTTCTGTTGCTGCATACGATGTTGGCGGAGAAGCCTGCAAGCAACAGCCTGGTTCAGCTGGTTGTCCTACCGCAGGCGGCGATCCGGCAAAGATCATCGCGAAGGCTGCCGCAATTTTGTCGATCATTGGTGGCATAGCAGCGGTCATGGCAGTTATGTATGGTGGTTTTACGTATGTCACGAGCAACGGTGATGCGTCAAAGGCCGGAAAGGGTCGCCAGATCATCACATATGCCCTCATCGGGCTAGTTGTTATTGTGATCGCACCATCACTCATCGCATATTTTGCTGGTAAAATGTAAAAAAGGAGAAGAAATGAAAAAGATAATTACTGGTATCATGAGCTTGGCAATCGTTGCCGCCGCTGGCTTTGGATTGTGGTTTGCATCGCCTGCCCTGGCCGCAGACAACAAAGAGGCCGTGTGCGTCGGCATTGAGGCAACGGGGGGATCATGTGACGGAACGCCTGCTACGTCTGTTAACGATGTAGTTGGTTTAATTATCGATATCTTTTCTTGGATAGTTGGCGTCGTTTCGGTGATCATGGTGATATTTGGTGGCTTTCAATATGTTACGAGTGCCGGTGATTCAGCGAAGGCTGCAAAGGGTCGCCAGACAATCCTTTTTGCCCTTGTTGGTCTGGTGATTGTTGCCCTTGCACAGGTGATCGTGGTGTTTGTCCTGAATAGCGTAACGACAGCGCCTACCCCATAGCAGCGCTCTTGTGATACTGCTTGTGCTTGCGCTTTCAGGGGTGGCATGGTATAAAAAAGGTAATCGTAAAAAAGGAATAAGCTTTCAATGAACAAGATCAAATTACTCATAGCAACGCTGTTTGCCGTAACACTGAGCCTCGTGCCTGCTGTACCTGTTGTGGCTCAATCTGCAACAGAGGATCCTTTGTGTGCAGGTGCGGCCCTGGATGCTACACAAATCGGCAATACTGGCAACTGTCAAACGAACAATGAAGGTGCTGCTGAGAACGTCAACGGGCTCGTCAAAATGATCATAGATATTTTTTCATGGGTAGTTGGTGTCGTGTCTGTTCTTATGATTATCGTCGGTGGCTTTAAGTACATTACGTCTGGTGGCGATGCCAACGGCGTGACTGGTGCCAAGAATACAATTATGTATGCGATCGTGGGCTTAGTGATCGTCGCCCTTGCTCAGTTGATCGTGAAGTTTGTGCTTGGAAACGTCACAAATCTATCTTCTTAAAAATACTGTCCGCAATACATAAAAAGAGACCCACTAGGGTCTCTTTTTATGTATATATTCACTATACCTTACAGTACTTGAATCTTCTTGACCGAATCTTGCTTGACTTTCGTAAAGCTGATCGTCAGCACGCCGTCTTTTAGGACAGCTTCGATCTCATCTTCTTTGACAGGCACTGGCAATACAATACTGCGGCTAAACTCGCCCCAGTAGCACTCTTGCAAGTGATAGTTCTCGACGTCGTCCTCGTAGCCGGCATTGAGCGTGCCACGGATCGATAGTGTGTTGTCAGCAATACTGACATCCAGATCATTTTTATTGACACCGGCAGTACGAGCTTTACATACCAGCTTCTCGCGAGTCTCATAGACATCTACTGCTAGTTGCCCAGGAACTGCTTCTTCCTCGTCCCATTCGTCGTCTTGTGGTTGGACAGGTTGGCTTTGAGCAGACGCAAGATCATCGTCGCCCAGAAAAGCCGCAGTCAATTCTTCTTCCATTAACAGATCTTCATCTGTGTTACGTCGCGCCATGTTACCCTCCACGCGTTAGTCATTTGTATATTCGAGTGCTTTTTGGCAAAGAATAAATTCGATTCTTGCGTTTTTGTCTTTACATGAGATTATAGCTGAGTACACTAGTGGCAACAACCCTAAGCGGTAGCATTTACAACATAAGTTTTACAACATGAATATTATTGATCGAACCCTTTCCCTGTTAGCTCCAAATTTGTGTGTTTCATGTCACGTTGAAGGGGTTGTACTTTGTGATGATTGTTCTGCACTTTTGGTTAACGTTCCATCACAGTGTTATGTCTGCATGAGGGCAACACGCTATTTTAGACCCTGCCAGACGTGCGTAACCCAGGCGTCGCCAGAATATGTTTGGATGTCGACATTTTACGATGGCCTAGGCAAAAAAGTTGAAGCTGCCTACAAGTTTGATAACCAACGGTCGGCTGCACGGAGTATTTCATTAGCTATGGATGAGGTAATGCCGTATTTTGCCCAACCGCCAATAGTGACTTATGTGCCGACATCTTCACGTCATGTTCGGCAGCGTGGCTTTGACCATGCCAAGTTGATTGCACAAAATCTTGGACGGATTCGAAAGTTCCCTGTCGCAACATTGTTAGCTCGAAACAACACAGTGCAACAACATGGTGCAACCCGATCAGATCGCACAACACAGCTCAAGGGTGCGTTTCGAACTGTTAATACGCATTTAATTGAAGGTGCAGACATACTGCTCGCTGACGACGTTTTGACGACTGGCGCAACCGTAGAAGCTTGCACAAAAGCTCTCCGAGTAGCTGGAGCACGCAGCGTTTCTGCCGTTGTTTTTGCCCGTACGCCCAAGTAACATATGGTATAATTTTCGCGTCGGAGAGATGTCCGAGTGGTTGATCCGAAACGGTCTTGGCGAAGAAGCGCACTCCGTGCGCGCTAAACCGGCGCACCCCGATAGGGGTGAAGGTTTTCAAAGGGGTTGGTGTAAGGGTAAAATTTGGTTGCATACGGAGAGATGTCCGAGTGGTTGAAGGAAACGGTCTTGAAAACCGTCGTGCCGGCAACGGTACCGTGGGTTCGAATCCCACTCTCTCCGCCAAA
>CAYRPO010000005.1:7132-25379 GCA_964426305.1 uncultured Candidatus Saccharibacteria bacterium | reverse complement strand
GGTAACGGTCGTACGACACGTGCGCTCACAAGCCTTTATCTTGGTCTGCGTGATTACGATTTTCGTGGATCACTGGTACTTGATTCGTACTACTCTTCGGCTAAACAAGAATATTATAGCGCCCTACACGATTCTCAAGGTAACGACTATGATAAAGCCGCCAAGAATGACGTCACTAAGTGGTTGGAATACTTCACTTCAGGATTCTTATCATCCACTAAAGTCTTGCTAGCCGAAGTCACCCTTCTTTCGAGTGCTGTGGGGGATATGCCAGCCAGAATAAATCATGATGATATTGACATACTGGCTTATGCAAAACAGTTTGACGCTATATCTTTATCTGATGCTGAAGGTATATTACCGAATGTTGCTAGGCGTACATTGCAACGTAAACTTAATAGCTTGGCTGAACGAGGTTATTTAAGGCTCGAGGGCAAAGCACGAAACGCCGTCTATCGCTGGAATCGCGATAAATAAGAAGCCCATTGGCATAACAACACCCACAAATCAGGAATTTAGCAGCTTATTCCTTAGGTATATCATTTTATGTTTCATTGATAGTTCGGGCTTCAGTAGCCTGATCAATGCGAATAGCTCCTTCAATAATGGAGTTCCACAGCTGATCGACCTGGATCACCACGGCTTTAACAGATAAGAATATGCGTTTGGTGCCCGCCACATGGCACTTCATGGAACAACATTGACATAATTATATACTTTTGATATCATTCTACTATGAGCACTACAACCCTTCATATACCAATGGACAAAGACATTCGAGATAACCTTGAAGCAAAGGCTAAGCGGCTTGGGTTTGACTCTGCGCAGGCCTACATTCGAGTATGGGCCAAGGCTGAAGTTGAGGGCAGAAACCTTGACTTTGGCATTGACGACTGGGGCGAGCCGAGTCCTACTGCCACTAAGAATCTGAATCAGATAACCAGTGAAGCTCTGCGCGGAAAGAATGTCTCTAAGCCCTTCTTGTCCGCACAAGATGCTCTTGATCATCTCGCATCTTTATGAAGCCAGTTGTCTTTCATCGGAATTTCGAGAAGCACTATGAAAAACGTATAAAGCCACAACAAAAACTTGTCGGACAGTTTAAGGAGCGCTATAAGTTATTTCTCATGGGTAAACGTGGCAAACCACTTGATGACCACGCGCTGAGCGGAGGCCTTCAGGGTAGGCGCGCTTTTTCTATTACAGGCGATGTTCGAGTGATTTATATCGAGTTGGCAGACCAGATAATTTTTCTTGATATCGGAACGCATAGTCAGGTTTATTAAGTAGCACATTGGGCTATGCCTCGACCCCGTCTTGGCCAGCCTCAGAGGTGATAATAAGCTGCCTGAGTTTCGCATCTAGAATTAGCGGCTATCGTAAATAGGTTTCCACTCCTGGTCAACTAGGATTACTAATCAAAGCCACCCACCTCGTGTGGGTGGCTTTGATTGATACATTTTTATGAGAATAGAACTCCGAAAGAGTGAGCAAAGCGAATGGGGAGTTTGATATTCAAGGACGCGCACAGGAGCTACCTCTTAGCTACGAGCACGCCGCAAGAATACCCCAAAGGAGCATTTGCGACGACGGATTCTCCGTGAGATCACCATAGAAAATACCCCACCTGTTGGCGTGGGGTATTTTCTATGTGTTCACTTTGGTGTCGATACAATAATGTAACCAAAATTATACAGACCAGTTATTGAGAAGTATCGACAGGTCAAATACATTCACAGTACCATCTTTGTTGACATCGGCAGTTGCGTCTGTGGTTGACCAGCGACCCAATAACACCGACAGGTCAAATATATTCACTACTCCATCGTTATTTAGGTCTGAGGTCGAGGCCTGAGGACTGGTTACAAATGTCACATTATTTGCATATGTTATCTGAGCGTTAGCTTGTGCAGCACTGGTCACAGGCTGGTTACTGTACATAAGATTTTCAAATTTAACATTTGTGACCTTGTGGAGGTCATCCTTTCCTTCTATTACGACGGGCAAGCCAACAGCAGTGGCATAGGCATATATGTTCTTCAGCCATACATCTTGAATCATGCCCACATTGCTTGTGAGACTCGTGCCGTTCTTCATGATACCAATTCGGATTAAGTGTTCTTGGGCGTCTTCGACCCTTATGTCATCGTATTGCACATTTGAAATGGTAGCGCCATCGACAACTTGGATACTTATTGCCGCTCTGTTTAACGGGGGAGTTTTAGCCGTTTTATGGATAATGTCTATGTCTTTGTAGGTAATGTTCCTGATATAGTTTGCATTATTTTCCCAGCCAATGTTAATTCCATTGCCTGCGTCACCATTCCAAATTACCATCCTCTGGATGAGAACAGTGTCTACATCGCCAACCCAACCATTTTTGTTATTTTTTACCGCTATGCCATCGTCATAAGATCTTATGAATGAGTCTTCGACCGTTACGTTTGAAGAACCTAGTATGTCCATGCCATCTGGTGTAGTGTCGGTCAATTCTCGCCAGTTTATGACCTTAATATTTTTATAAGTTACTGCACTCGATTGATACGTTACGACACCCCATGCTTCTCTCCCGAGAAATGTTAAGCCTTCCACGGTCACATTGCTACTTTTTTGTACGCGGACTGGGCGACCTGGGTCTGCGAGCAAAGTCGAGTCGACTATTCCTCTGCCGGCTATACGGACGTTACTAACTGCTGTACCTGTTGGCGTTCCTGGCCCGACGCGTATCTTACCCCGCACAACGGCGCCACCTTCTACGTAAAGCGTTTTATTGCTAGGGACAACAATCTCACCGGTGTTGTATACCTGACCCCCGTCATAATACATGACGTTTGGATCCGTTTTGCTTGGTTTGTTAGTGTCGATTGTGTTGGCAAAAACAAACAGGGGAGTGCTGATACCATTTATCTCGACGCTATATTGCCCTGGCTGCGAAATGGTGAAAGTGAGTGTTTTAGCGCCGACTGTGAATTGTGGCTGGATATTGTCGCGCTGTGGTCGAATTTTCACTGTTGATATAGTTGCTATTGTGTCGACGGTAACTTGGATCGTACCGCCACTAAACGAGAAATTTGTAAACGCTCCAAATGTCGAAGGATATACGAAACTATTTTGACCATCAATTTTTACGGTATAGCTACTGTCTGCTGTAATGCCGGCTGGAGCCGGGTATACCTCAAGCATTGCCTGGGCACTGCTATTTACAATGAAATAAGCGCCAAGGGAACTGATAGCAACGACTATAAATACCCCCAAAAATATATATAAGCTAGGCAGTTTTTGAAGCTTGTTGTTTTTGTATCTCAAGTGGGGAAATACCATAAGTGGAGTTTACGAAAGATTAGATGCAATGTCTAGAAAAGTATCATCAGTTCGGAGCGGCTTTTTACTACTATTGACTTGCGAGTATAATAGAGACATAGATCACGCATAGTTGTGTATCCGTAATATGTAAAAATAATAAACCCTAAACATAAGAGCTCTAGCGAACCCTAGATGCTTTTTTTGTTTTTCTACAACGGAGGTTGCCTTATGTCTATGGATGTGGTTGGTTTTGAAGGTCGAGATCTGAGTTTAACGACAGTAGTGAGTCCTGAGCACTGTCGTCCGTCGCCTGATCTCGCGAGGCTGATCGGCGGGGTTTTGCGTCTATGGACTCATTCGCGAAGAGAGCCGGGTGCGATCCCCCCAATAGAAGACGTGATTTTGACCCTCGACGAAACATATGTCGCGGTGTGTGCGCGGGGTGATGGTACACCCCTGGCCGGACTAGCTCTCGCAAGATCTGCTCGATGTCGTACGGCTGCGTGTCTGACGCTTTTGGCGGGGGCGCCGGACATTACTACTGCACTGCTGAGGGATGCCTGTGAGCGTGCCAGAGGAGCAGGGGTAGCGGCGGTTGTCGCTCCTGAAGACCTCTGCGCAGGAAGTCCCAATACTCGTCTTGTACTGAAGGGGGCTGGTTTTGAGCAGGGGATACATAACAACTATATGATGTCGGGGCTTGTGAGAGATTTGCGGCAACCACTCTAGATACGCACACAGGGAACTATGCAGTAAACGGATTAACGAGTTTCAGATTTGGGTCGAATGACTCAATACGCAGTAGCTCGTTGTGCTTTGCAGTGCGTTCGCTGCGCGACATACTGCCGGTTTTGATCTGACCGGATCCGGTTCCGACTGCGATATGGGCAATTGTAACGTCCTCGGTTTCGCCTGAGCGATGCGAGATAACAGTATGCCAATTGTGTTTCTGTGCGAGTTGGATGGCGCGAATTGTTTCGGTAAGTGTGCCGATTTGATTTGGCTTGATTAGGATGGCATTGGCCGCTTTTTGGTCGATGCCTTTTTGTAGCCGCTCGATGTTCGTAACGAGCAAATCGTCGCCAACAAGCTGCATTGGCAGGGCTTTGGTGAGCTTTTGCCAGCCACTCCAGGCATCTTCGGCTAGGCCATCCTCGATAGAGACAACCGGGAAGCGCTTGCATAGTTTTATGTACCAGTCGATCATTTGCTCGGTAGTCAGGGTATGTTTCTCGGCCTTTAGATGGTATGTATCGTCCTCGAACAATTCACTGGCTGCTACGTCGAGGGCAAATACCACATCTTTTCCAAGAGTGTATCCAGCGCGTCCGACGGCATCACTTAGGACTTCGAGCGCCTCAGCATTGCCCGATTGCACTGGTAGCGTAAGGCCGCCTTCATCGCCAACTGCTGTCGATAGGCCTCGCTCGGCCAAGATTTTTTTGAGTGCTGCAAACACTTCGGCTCCGATTTGCATAGCCTGTGCGTAGGTCGTGGCGCCTACGGGTATGATCATGCTTTCTTGCATATCGGTTGATTGTGTAGCATGCTTACCACCGTTCAAGACGTTGATCATAGGCATCGGTACGTTTTGTGCTGGATTGCCAGCTATGTCGTTGATGTGGGTGTACAAAAAGACATTGCGTGTTTTTGCGGCAGCATGGGCGGCTGCTAGTGATACTGCTAAGATCGCATTGGCGCCGAGGTTGCTTTTATTCTCTGTACCGTCTAGATCGCACAGTAATGCATCTAGTGCGAATTGGTCGTCTGCAGCATGGCCCTTGATGGCTGGCTGAATAGTGTCTGTTATGTTTCGGACAGCTTGCATGACGCCAAGGCCGCTGTAAGCTTGGCCGCCGTCGCGGAGTTCATGTGCTTCGTGTTTGCCGGTAGATGCACCGGAGGGCACTGCGGCGCGTCCAAAGACGCCATTCTCTAACCAAACATCAGCCTCGACAGTTGGATTGCCGCGCGAGTCGAGGATTTGGCGGCTTACAATGTGATCTATTTTCATAATTTTCATCTTCTCATATTAGTTATGTTTATGCCATAATGGTGGTCATGGCATTGGTGTATATCTATGACGCCACTGAATTAGACAAACAACAACTCTCTGCAGGACTCGCTGTAACCGATCATCGCTGGGAATACGTTGATGGTCCTATATCGGTGGAAAATCTTAACCCAGAAACTGAAGTGCTGGCCGTTTTTGTGTCGAGCACGGTAACCCGTGACATTATTGAGCGATTACCAAAACTCCGACTCATAGCCTGTCGTTCGACCGGTTTTAATAACGTTGACTTACAGGCTGCGTCTGAACATGACGTCACGGTTGTAAACGTCCCAACATATGGTGAAGCAACGGTCGCAGAATATACGTTTGCATTACTTTTGTCTTTAACGAGGAAGTTACCTTATATCTTGACCGACCGCGACATGAAGCCGAGCGAAGCCTCTCGTGGTCGAGATTTGTCTGGTAAGGTACTTGGCGTAATCGGAACGGGACATATTGGACAACGGGTTATCGCGATCGCGAAGGGTTTTGATATGAAGGTCATCGCCTATGATCCGTTTCCGAACCTACAACAAGCAAGCAATCTCGGTTTTACATACGCTACACTTGAAGACTTGCTGGCGTCGGCCGATATAGTAACACTACATGTTCCATATATGCCGGCAACGCACCACCTCATCAACGCGGCTCGTTTACAGCAGATGAAAGAGGGCTCGATTTTAGTAAATACGGCACGTGGCGAGATTGTCGATTCTCGAGCATTGGTCGAGGCCTTGCAAGATGGACACTTGGGCGGTGCGGCGCTTGATGTCGTCGAAGGCGAGCATCTACTGAATCTCGACGAAGAAACGCAACTTTTGCGTAGTGATACTCTACCGGCAAGGATGCTTGAACACAGTGTTGAAATTATGGCATTACAGCACATGCCCCATGTCATTATCACGCCGCACAATGCTTTCAATACGATCGAGGCTATTCAGCGCATCAACAGTACGACTGTCCAGAATATTGTCGACTATTGGTACGGGAATGTGCCAAATGTAGTCAAGTCTGCAAAGCCACCCATCGGCAAGCTGGTGTTGTCTCGTCACGCCGAATCCGAATGGAATGCAACCGGACAGTGGACTGGCATCACTGACGTACACCTGAGCGAAAAAGGTTTTCATGAGGCTGGATTGCTCGGAAAGGCGTTTGCCTTGACGGACATCAAGCTGGACAAGGCCTATTGTTCACAGCAAATTCGTACTCTCGAAACGCTCGAGGGAATTCTCGACACGTCGGGTCAACTTGACGTGCCATTTGAGAGAACAGATGCAATTAACGAACGAGATTATGGCGAGTACACTGGTAAAAATAAATGGGAGATGAAAGAGCTGCTTGGCGACGAGCGTTTTAACCAAATACGTCGTGGCTGGGAAGCGGAAATCCCTGGCGGTGAAACCCTCAAAGAGGTATATGATCGGGTCGTGCCGTTTTACAAAAAAACAGTCTTGCCAGAACTATTGTCGGGCCGCAATGTTCTCATGGTTGGTCATGGAAATGGGCTTCGTGCATTGATCAAATATATGGAAAAGATTTCCGACAAAGATGTTGAGGACCTAGAGATGATTTTTGGCGACATTATCGTATACGGTGTTGACGAAAAGGGTTATATGGTGGACAAAAAAGTGCAACATATTGACTCGCCGCCTCCACAAGCCTAGATATGCACCTAAAATAGCAGACACACATGTGTCTGCTATTTGGTTAGTGAAGATGCTTAGTTCGCGGCTAGAGCACGTGCGGCAAGAACATCTAAAATCTCTTTCGTGACGTCTTCTCTGGACAATGTACCATCGATTTCTATGAGTAAGCCGTTGTTGCGATAAAAATCGATTACCGGAACTGTGTTTTGCTGAAAATTCTGCAGACGATTCTGTAGTACACCTCGGCTGTCATCTGCTCGTGTACCGCGGTCTTGTTCGGCGGCTGCTGCGTCGAAACGACGCCAAACCTCTTCTTCTGAAAGATGCAACAGAATCACTGCCTTGATAGGGTGTCCCGAATCGGCTGTTGCTTTCATGATCGTGCCTTCTTCGCCCTGTAGTCGCCCAACCGAACTGAGAAAAAGTGGCTTATGCTTGATTATTGGGCGCGACAAAAAAGGCAAGACAATGTCGAAGTAGAAATCACTAGGAATCAGTCCTCCAGCGGCCATTACTTCCTGTACTTTTTGTTGGTCGTGGAATCCTCGCAGTATATCGCCTCCTGCGATTAATTCACCACTAAACAAGTCAGCCAAAATGCGACCCTGCGTATCTTTTCCGGCAAATGGTCGACCAAAAAGATTGATCGAGCCCGTACCAAGCCATTGTGCTATGAGGTTATGTTGGTTATTCATGACATTCATCATAGCAGTATTTTTATATGTACAACGTGACAAAAGCTACACCTGATACAATGATTCAAATCACAAGCATCATGGTCCACTACTGTGCTAATATTTATGCAGAAATGGCAAATTAAAAAAGGGTGAGCACATGTACAAATATCTAAAATTTTTCGAGGAATTATCAATTGACGACATTCCTCAGGTAGGTGGCAAAAACGCATCGTTAGGAGAGATGTATCATCACCTCCGTCCAAAGGGTGTCTTTTTACCAAATGGCGTCGCGACAACAGCAGATGCGTATCGTTATTTTCTAGAAAAAGCTGGGCTAAACCAAAAGATCACCGAAAAGCTCGAAGGTCTTGATGTCAGTAACGTTCATGATCTTGCTGCGCGTGGAGCCGCAATCCGTGAACTTATCGTTGGCGCTGAATTGCCAAAAGATTTTGCAGAAGAGATTGCCCGCGGGTATGCAGAATTGTGCAAAAAATGTGGTCGTGATAATAACCTCGTGGTGGCAATTCGATCATCTGCGACAGCTGAAGATCTGCCAAATGCCTCATTTGCCGGACAGCAGGCAACGTTTTTAAATATCAAAGGCGAGCATGATGTTTTGCGCTCTGTTAAGGAATGTATTGCCTCTTTGTTCACCGATCGAGCAATCGTGTATCGTGTCACAAATGGGTTTGACCATATGAAGGTTGCGTTGTCGGTTGGTATCCAGCAGATGGTTGCCGTGCGCTCTGAGTGTGCGGGCGTTATGTTTACCATCGACACAGAGTCAGGTTTTAAAAATGCCGTGGTTGTGAGTTCAATTTATGGTTTAGGTGAAAACATCGTTCAGGGGCATGTGAGTCCCGATGAATTTATCGTCTTTAAGCCAACAATGGCTATCCTTAAGCGACATTTGGGCACAAAAAAGATGAAGATGATCCCCGAGGCCGGTAATCGCACAAAAAACATACCCGTTGCAGTGCATGACCAAAACCGGTTTTCGATTACCGACGAGCAGGTTAAGACGCTCGCTACCTGGGGCATGCTGATCGAGCAGCACTATGGTCACCCAATGGACATAGAGTGGGCTCTCGACGAGGATGATGGGCAGCTGTATATCGTACAGGCTCGTGCCGAGACGGTACAATCACGCCGTGATGTGAACATCATCGAAGAATACCGTCTGGCCCAAGAAGGCACAGTGATCGTAAAGGGCACAAGTGTTGGCAACAAGATCGGCACCGGTAAGGTCAATAAAATCATGAGCGTTGCCGACATAGATGATTTCAGAGAAGGCGATGTGTTGGTTACTGAAATGACCGACCCTGACTGGGTGCCAATTATGAAGATTGCTAGTGCAATCGTGACTGACAAAGGTGGTCGCACATGTCATGCGGCAATCGTATCTCGTGAACTTGGCATACCCTGTGTCGTAGGTACTGGCAACGCATCGGATCTTATCCATGACGGGCAAGAAGTGACCGTGAACTGTGGAGGTGGCGGTGATGAAGGCACTGTCTATGAGGGTATTTTGCACTACGACGTCAATCGAACTGACGTGAAGGATCTGCCTCGGCCAAAGACCAAGATCATGATGAACATTGGCTCACCAGACCATGCCTTTGCCTACTCATTGATTCCAAACGATGGCGTTGGGCTAGCTCGTGAAGAGTTCATCATTGACTCGCATATCAAAATTCATCCACTGGCACTGCTGCATTTTGACAAAGTCAAAGACAAAGCGGTTCGTGCACAGATCTTGGAGCTGACAAAAGGCTACGACGACAAGGCGCAGTATTTCATCGACAAACTAGCCGAGGGTATTGCGATGATTGGGGCGGCATTTTACCCGAATGATGTCATTATCCGATTTAGCGACTTCAAGACAAACGAGTATGCTAACTTGATTGGTGGTACGCAATTTGAGCCACAAGAAAACAACCCTATGATTGGGTGGCGTGGCGCAAGTCGCTACTACAGCGAACAGTATCGAGACGCGTTTAAGCTAGAGTGTTATGCGCTCAAGAAGGTCCGAGACGATATGGGTATCACGAACGTGAAGGCTATGGTGCCGTTCTGTCGTGATCTGTCTGAGGCGGATAAGGTCTTAGGCATTATGTCAGAGGCCGGTCTGCGTCGCGGCGAAAACGGCTTTCAGGCATATGTCATGATCGAGATACCTTCGAATGTTATTTTGGCCGAGCAGTTCGCCGACCGATTTGATGGTTTTTCAATTGGCTCCAATGATCTTACGCAGTTAACGCTGGGTGTCGATCGCGACAATCACACAGTTGCGCATGTATATGACGAAAACAACGAAGCAGTCAAACAGCTTATACGTTGGGTCATTAAGGTTGCAAAGCAAAAGGGAGTCAAGGTTGGCCTTTGTGGGCAGGCTCCTTCTGACTATCCGGCATTTGCCCGTTTCTTGGTCGAAGAGGGAATTGACAGTGTTTCTCTCGCCCCTGACACGGTTGTCAAGACAACGATCGACCTAAAAAAGACAGAAGAAAAAATCGGCCGTTAATACGCTATCAAATCACACATTTTTGCAAAAGATCCCATAATTGGAGATCTTTTGCAAAAAATGGTCTAGTTATTCTGCCCCTAAGGAGGTAGACTAGTATTCAGCATGAAAACAACACATCACGCGCCGAACAGGCATTCATCAGAGTTTAAGCGGACAAAAATAATTGCGACAGTTGGTCCCGCTACCGATAGCTATGAAGCTATTTTGTCGCTCATAAAGGCTGGGGCTAATGGGATCAGACTGAATTTTAGTCACGGTACACACGCTGAGCGCAAGCGCCAGATTAAGTGGATTCGTAAAGCCTCTCAGGAATATGGCAAGCCCGTTGCGATCATTCAGGATCTTCAGGGCCCAAAGATACGACTTGGCGATTTTGAAGGCGTCTTGCCAGTACACACAGGGCAAAGCATCCAGTTCAGATACGGTGCTGATTTGGCGACCGAAGGTGTGATCCCGACGCAATATGATCTCAGTACAAAAGTAAAGCGTGGCGAGAGTATATTGCTGTACGATGGCAAAGTTAGGACTACCGTTACGAGCGTAAAAGACGGTATAGTACATGTTCGAGTCGAAAATGATGGCGTGCTGCTCAAGCGTAAGGGTATCAATTTGCCGGACACGTCTTTTGGTGGTGATATCATCACCCAGAAAGACATGGAAGATATTGCCTTTGGCACAGAAGTAGATATAGACTACGTAGCCCTGAGCTTTGTGCAAACCGCCGACGATATCAAAAACCTACGAATGATTCTGAAGAATCTTGGTAGTACAGCGAAAATTATTGCCAAGATCGAGACAGCCGCCGCGATCGACAATATAGAAGACATTATCCAAGAAACTGACGCTGTCATGGTAGCGCGTGGTGATCTAGCAATTGAAACCATGCATGAATCAGTGCCAATCGTTCAACGCAATATCATCGGCCTCGGACAGTTCTATAACACCCCGGCGATTGTTGCTACGCATATGATGGTTAGCATGACCGAAGCACCCGAGCCAACTCGTGCCGAAGTTTCTGACGTTGCTAACGCAGTAATCATGGGTGCAGACTGCGTAATGCTGAGCGATGAGACGGCTAGCGGTAAATATCCCGTGGAGGCTGTCAAGATGATGAAGAAGATCATCCGCTATACCGAGCATCATTCACAGATGCAAGTAACCTTTAAGCAGCATCATGAGGACAACTCTCGTCAATCTTCGATTTGTCACGCCATCATAGAATTGGCAGAAAAACTTCATGCGACGGCAATCGTCGCCGAAACGAAGTCTGGTGCAACCGCCCTCAATATAGGTTCACGTCGGCCAAAGATGCCGATCATCGCCGTGAGTAGTGATGCACGCGTCTGTAATCAGCTCGCGATTTGCTATGGTACAAAATCATTTTTGCGCCCAGACCATAAATACGCAGCAACAAAATTGACCGATTGGCTTCGAGATACTGATGTGCTCAATTCAGGGGATATCGTTGTGACCTGTAGTGGCCAAACACCTGGTGTTGTTGGTACTACCGATACAATCAAAGTGCGCGCAATCGAATAGAATTTGATACAATCAAAACAAACAAAGGGGGTGGCGCTTTGAGTTTTTGGAAAAAAACAATCCGAGAATGGGATCTATGGAACAAGACAGTATTGGTTCGTGTCGACTTCAATGTGCCGGTCAATGAGCACGGTGTTATCATTGATGATTATCGTATTCGTCAGGCTTTGCCAACCATAGAACATCTGCGGTCATTCAATACAAAAATCATATTGATTTCACATCTCGGCCGACCGAAAGATGCCAACGATAAGACGTGCACGTTGGCGCCTGTAGCTCATCGCTTGCAGGATCTGCTACACCTGCCAGTTATATTTGTGCCGGATTGTGTGGGGTCTAGAACCAAAAAAGCAGTTGAAGCAGCCCAAAGTGGCGACATATTGTTACTCGAAAACCTGCGGTATCATTCCGAGGAAGAGGCAAATGATGATGCGTTTGCGCGTGAGTTAGCGAGTTTCGCCGACGTGTTTGTACAGGACGGGTTTGGGGTTGTACATCGTGCCCATGCAAGCACAACGGGCATACCCAAATTCATACCAGGACTTTCTGGTCTGCTACTCGAACGCGAAGTCGACACCATCACCAATGTCATGAGTAATCCATCGCGTCCGCTAGCTGTCGTAGTTGGTGGTGCCAAAATTAGCGACAAAATTGAGCTGCTCGACGTATTTATCGAACGGGCTGATTTTGTTGCTGTCGTCGGTGCCATGGCAAATACCTTTTTGTTGGCACAGGGGATCGATGTTGGCAGTAGTTTGGTAGAAGCAGATGCCGTAAACACTGCTAAGCGCATACTGGAAAAGGCACGTGCTCGTATGCAGTCAGAGCATTTTACGTTTTATCTGCCACATGACGTTGTCGTATCAAAGGGCACTGACGCAAAAAACCCGACTCGCGTAGTCGACATACAATCCCACACTTGGGCAGACATCCACGTATATCCGCAAAAACCAAAACAACAGGACTACACTATACAGAAGGATGAGTGGGTTCTGGACATTGGCCCAATTAGTGCCGGTACGATTGCTGGAGCGCTGAAGCTTGCAAAAACGGCAGTTTGGAACGGAACAGGCGGCGTCACGGAAATAAAAGGTCTGCACGGTGCTGCCGATCCGTATGCTCATGGCACGAAATTGATTGCCGAAGCTTTGGTTGGTGAGCAAGCAGGTGATCAAAATAAGCCATTTACTGTAGTGGGCGGTGGTGATACGGTTGCGTATGTTGAATCGGTTTCCGGGTTGCGCGAACGGCTTGACCATGTGTCAACTGGCGGCGGAGCAAGCTTGGAGTTGATGGTTGGTAGGCAATTGCCTGGTGTCGAGGCATTGTGGAACCGTGATTAAAAGTGATACTATCGAGTAAGCATAAACAATAAGGGTGGGTCAATACAGGCATGAGTCGTACAATGATTGCGGGAAACTGGAAGATGCATCTGAATGCACACCAGTCAAGCTTGCTAGCGCAGCGTTTGCACGAAAGAATCAGAATTCATCGCGACATAGAGGTGGTGTTGGCGCCTGGTATGTTGAGTCTACAACCGCTCAGTGTACAAATTGATCGGCGAAAATTTCGGCTAGCAGCCCAAAATGCTTATCATAAAGATGAAGGCGCATTTACGGGCGAAATCTCCTTTACGCAGCTTCAGGACCTTGTCCATTATGCGCTTGTTGGTCATAGCGAACGACGGCGTGTCTTTGGCGAAACGCTTGACACAGTGCAGGCAAAAGTCACATCTGCGTTTCGCAACGGTATCGTTCCGATTTTGTGTGTTGGCGAAACTAATCAGGAGCGGGTTGATCGCGAGACAAATCAAGTGCTGCATGATCAGATCGTATCAGCGCTTGCCAATCTAACCAAAGAAGAAGTCGAACAGCTTGTGGTCGCGTATGAACCAGTTTGGGCTATAGGGAGCGGAAAGGTTGCTCGGCCCGATCAGGCGACCTATGCAGCTGG
Source organism: uncultured Candidatus Saccharibacteria bacterium (assembly GCA_964426305.1). Taxonomy (GTDB): domain Bacteria; phylum Patescibacteriota; class Saccharimonadia; order Saccharimonadales; family CAIOMD01; genus CAYRPO01. Next base: position 11,678 of record CAYRPO010000005.1, on the reverse strand, counting down.
CTTCATTCGATTGAATATACGTGAATTATATGGTGATGATGCAGCAAATAAAGTGCGGATTTTGTATGGAGGTAGCGTAACTGCTGACGTGGCGGGTGGCTTTTTGCGCGCTCGCGGTATAGATGGACTTTTGGTTGGTGGTGCAAGCCTGAACTATCAGCAATTCTCGGACATTGTTGAGGCGGCGCATCGTTACCGACATGGCATTCTGAATCACGGAGATCACTAATGCCAGAAAAGTCTAAAAAAGTCTTTGATGTTGCTCCGCCACAACCGCCAGGGGCGACAATCCTACAGATCGAAGCCCGTAAGCGGGTGGTGATCGATGACGTACAAGACAAAAACATGATGTCTGGTTCTGTTGCCGGCACCCAGCAGTCAGTTGTGAAGCCAATCGAAGCCGATCCTCTGCAGCCTGCCGTTCAGACAGATCCAGACGAACCAGATACTGTAGTGCCTGATTCTGCGCAGGTTGTCGATGATTCAGGGCAGTCGTCCCTAGGTCCTGAATCGACAACGACAGATATAATTCCTGCACCTGAACTCATCTCGCAGCACGATGAGTCGTCTTTTCGGCCAGAAGACGAAGAACTGCAACATATGCCAACCGAACAGCGACTGGCATCACCAGGCACGGTATCAGATGCCATCCCAGACGTAAGCCAAAAATTGACCGCCGTTGCAGAGGCCAATATGCAACAGCCAAAAGTATTCGACACAAATGAATATTTTGTACCAATCGAAGAGACTGTCCACAAACACGGACATGTACGTGAGTCGTTGATTTTTGGCAGCATATTAGCCATTGTAGTTGTGGTGGCTATGATTTTTGTACTCAGTCGTTAAGTCTTAGTTCAAACCACAACAACCTTAAGCATTGTTCTTTGCTAAAATACGGGGGTGTCAAACTCACTTCTCACTACACTCAATGAACAGCAGCAAACCGCAGTAGTCACTACAGAAGGACCACTGCTCATTTTGGCCGGAGCTGGCAGTGGTAAGACAAAAACGCTCACCCATAGAGTTGCATACATCCTACAGGAAAAGCGCGCCACGCCACAGCAGATATTAGCAGTGACGTTCACCAACAAGGCCGCAAAGGAAATGCGAGAGCGGGTTGCGAGCCTGCTTGGTGCACATGCCGAACACAGGGGTTTTATGCCATATATGGGGACGTTCCATAGCATATGTGTCCGGCTATTGCGGCAGCATGGTGAGCATATTGGGCTTGGAAAGAATTTTGTGATATTCGACGAGAGTGATCGGCAAGCACTCATAAAACAGCTCATGAAGCGGGTAATGCTTGACGAAAAACAATTTCCTGCTCGCTCAATTGCAGGGCTTATAAGTGGTGCCAAGAATGAATTATTATCTCCCGCCGAATATGAGGGAATTGCCGGAACTCCCGCGCAGCACGCAGCCGCAAAAATATTTCCATTGTATGACCATGAATTGCGCGCACAGGGTGCACTTGATTTCGATGATCTCATTGGCCGTACGGTTGCACTCATAGAAAATCACGCCGAGGTTCGAGAGGCACTCCAGGAGCAGTTTCGTTACATCATGATTGATGAATATCAAGACACAAATGCTGCACAATACACACTCATCAAGAAGCTTACAAACAAAAATCGCAACTTATGTGTTGTTGGCGATGACTGGCAGAGTATATACAGCTGGCGTGGCGCCGACTTTACGAATATCCTCAATTTTGAGCGCGATTTCAAAAATGCCACAGTCATCAAGCTCGAACAAAATTACCGCAGTACAAAACATATCCTTGATGCGGCACATTCAGTGATTACAAAAAACACACAACGCAGCGACAAGGCTCTATGGACTGCTGCTGGCCTGGGTTTACCAGTGCAAGTATTGCCTGTGCAAAACGAACGCGCCGAAGCAGAGACAATCATCCGTCGTGTCAAAACCGCCGTTGACACTGGCGGAAGACATTTTCGTGATTTTGCCATATTGTATCGAACGAATGCGCAAAGTCGTAGCATCGAAGAGCAATTTGTGCGATACGGCGTACCTTATAAGATTGTCGGTGGCGTGCGTTTTTATGATCGGGCCGAAATCAAAGATATCATGGCGTACCTGCGCCTCATTTATCAGCCAGAAGATCAAGTGAGTTTTCAGCGAGTTGTGAATGTGCCAGCGCGAGGTCTAGGTACTGTATCTGTGCAAAAGTTCCTTGATTGGCGAGTTGAGCAATTGCTAGGTCTTGAAGAGGGACTGGTGCATGTCGAGCATGCCCCACTGCAAGCTAAAGCAAAGGCTGCATTGGCCGAATTTGCTGACATCATAACAAGTCTGCGCGCTATGAGTGAAGAAGCGCCCGTTGCTACCCTATTGGACGCACTGATTCGACGCCTTGACTATCTAAAAGTTATTGATGACGGAAGCCCACAGGGCGAAGCGCGTGCCGAGAACGTCCGAGAATTACTGAGCGTCGCAAAAGCCTATAGTGAGGTAGGGCTGAGTAGCTTCTTGGAGGAGATAGCGCTCGTGAGCGACCTAGATGGGCTGCACGACAGTAACGATTCGGTGACGCTCATGACATTACATGCTGCAAAGGGACTTGAATTTCCGGTTGTCTTTTTGCCTGCCATGGAAGAAACAATTTTTCCGCATAGTCGAGCACTGTTTGACCAAACCGAGATGGAGGAAGAACGGCGCCTTTGCTATGTCGGCATGACCCGTGCTCGTGAAGAGCTATACCTACTGCACGCTGATTCACGCATACTGTTTGGTGGCATCCAACACAATCCGCCTAGTCGTTTTTTGAGCGAGATCAGTGGCGACAATCTGCAACAGGCGACATCATCGCTTCCAAGTATCGGCATGTCACCACCACACATAGTGGATGAGCCGCGTTATGTGGTTGAGCTGGAAGAGGGGGATAGCGTCCGGCATGATGTATTTGGTATCGGAACGGTCGTAGAAGTCGAAGGCGACAATGTGAGCGTGTATTTTAAAGGTAAGGGGGCGAAACGGCTCAATACTGCTTTTGCGCCACTGGAAAAACTATGACACTACCAGCATGGACCGGAAGATTGATGTATAGGATTGCTTATCCGGGTATTCGTTTGTTTGTATGGCGCTCACATCGATCATATGTACTGATTTCGTGTGACAATCGGCTGCTATTGACGCAGAACTGGATGGGCCTGCAACAGGTTTGGCGATTGCCTGGCGGTGGTGTTCATCGGAGCGAATCGGCGACGCAAGCATCCGTACGAGAAGTGCGTGAAGAGTTGGGTATCGTTGTGCCTCCAGAGCAGCTCAGGCTCCTTACGCAGGCGCCAGTTGCGTCGCAAAGGGGTGGCTACACATATGATATATTGCTATGGCAACCGACCGTGGCTCCGGTCATACAAACGAATAGCCATGAGATTTACAAAGCACAATGGTTTTCGGCAGCACATTTGCCTGTCCAGCTGAGCGAGCACGTGCAATTGGCGATCGAGCTCATGTCTAGACCATAGAAAAGTATGATATACTGGTGCAAGCCAATTTGGACTTGTCGATATTCAATTACACCTGCTGCGAAGGAGTAAGAGGGTACACATATCGGCATCCGCGGCGCAGCTGCATGTTCGTCCAATATGTTGGTATATATGAATCCGATCTCTAGTTACATATCATCATTTGCACACAAGCATGGATTTGCCCTTAGCTTGTTCTTTGTGATTTTTAGTTTCTGTTTCTTTTCGGGCGGACTTGTCGTTGCCAATGGCCAGACAGTCGGGCCGACCGATAGCCGTGTCGTAACACTGTATGACAAAGGCCAGGCGACCGATATTCCGACCCGTGCGCGTACCGTAGAAGAATTTTTACAGAAGGCAGGCGTGCAATTGCACGAAGGCGACGTCGTAGAACCAATTGCGCAGACATTTATCGATGGCGATAGTTTTCGTGTCCAAATCTTCCGTGCTCGTCCGGTGCTGATTCTCGACGGCGCTACGCAAACGCGTGTCATGACACCACACGACAGCCCTCGGCTCATTGCCGAAAAGGCTGGCATAGCCGTGTATCCAGAAGATAATCTGACACTTGCCCAGTCTTCAAATGTCATTCTTGAACCTACGCTAGGAGAAAAGCTAACAATTGACCGTGCAACCCCTGTTACACTCAGCTTATACGGTGCTCCAGCAGTGCCAATTCGTACGCACGCCTCGACAGTTGGCGAGTTGCTGGCTGAACGTAAGATCACGCCAGAGGCGGGCGCAACAATTGTACCTGTTGCAGGTACGCCGCTAACTCCCAACCTCGCAGTATTTATATCGAAGTTTGGCAAACAGGTTGTCAGTGTCGAAGAGGCTGTGCCTTTTGTGACCGAGACAATAAACGATCCAAATCTCAATTTTGGTCGCACCGAAGTGCGCACCGCAGGTGTCAAAGGCAAAAAACAAGTAACATACGAAATCGAATTGCGTGACGGAAAAGAAGTTGGTCGCCGTGCATTGCAAGAAGTTGTTGTTGAGCAGCCACAAAAGCAAGTTACTGTTCGCGGAACGAAACCAATCGTCGTGAGTGGCGACAA
>CAYRPO010000005.1:0-7032 GCA_964426305.1 uncultured Candidatus Saccharibacteria bacterium | reverse complement strand
CGGGGCGCAACTGTGCGTGCTGTTGAATACGACACCATTTTGGCTGCGAATCTTGCCAGTCGACTTGGTAGGCCAGTAAAACTATCGGTCGAAGAACACGACATTTTGACGTATCGTTTTGATCTGCTGCCAGCGGACTACAAAATTGTGGCAAACATACCATATTACTTAACATCTCACTTGCTACGGCAGCTGACCGAGACGCCAAATATGCCCATTGCTGCCAGCTTGCTGGTGCAAAAAGAAGTTGCCGAACGCGTCTGCGCGGGTCCTGGCCATATGTCGTTGCTGAGCGTTGCTGTACAGATGCAATACGACTGCTCGCTTGGGCTTGTAGTTCCAGCACAATTGTTTACGCCACCCCCCAAAGTCGACTCGCAGGTGCTTGTATTGCACCGCAGGGCACAGCCACTCATAGCACCAGAGTTTCAGGCAGATTTTTTCCAAGTCGTGAAAGCTGGTTTTAGTGAGCGGCGCAAAAAACTACGCAGCAGCCTGAGCGGCGGCCTTCGAATCGAAAAAGGGCAGGCCGACGCGTTATTACAGAGCGCTGGAATCTCTGCCGAGGCTCGTGCTCAAGAGCTAACACTGGCTCAATGGGTGTCACTCGCTCAATCGTGGGTCTTGTTACGAAAATAGCCGATATTTGCGTAAATGCACACAAATATGGTATAAAGTGCATATAACGGTGGTGATTTAAAACAAAGTCATGCACGACAATCCAGAAGGTGGCGAGCATCCCGAGCGTCGTCACCTAAAAACTCATATAACTGTTCAATGCCAAGACGACTCATGCGGAGCATGGTTAAACATGCGGCCATACCAGCTGCGTCTTGTTGGATCGCAGCATACCTGCGTAGTTTTTTACCGTGGGGAGTGCAACCAACGGAGCGAACTGCCGGTAGACCCCGAATTACGCACGGACATGGAAGCTGCTGGTGTACCCTATCAGATGTACGACACCCCTGTATTACCAGGTGACATTGGCGTCATAGCCTGTGCCGTACAGATGCTCGACCTGCAGCCGCACTTAACGTTGCCAGATATGTTTCCGGCGGCGCGTCTGTCAGAACATGATATGCAGCGAATCGCACAATTTGGCGCATATTTAACCGAAAACGCACACATTACTCTGCAAGACTTGCTTGTCTGGTCCGTGAACGACGAGCTGGATAAGCAATAGTATTTATGGTATAATACAAACCAAGGTGTCTTTAGTGATGCCTGCGCCACCTGAAAAGTGGCCATACCTATGCTCGTACAGCAAGCAATTGTTCATGCGACATAGCATATGGGGCTGATTAAGCTCGACGTTGAACGTTAATAGTCTATATCCGCAGGTCGCTGGTCCAGCGTTATAGGACACATCCAAGTAGATGCAAAAACTTCTGCTTTTGGTAAGATGATCGACAACGCAATTGCTAGTCGTCAGCTTGCCTTTGCTGCCTAATTTATTGGTAGCGATTACTCTTTGTGATATCAGATAGCCAGGAGTAGTCTTATTTTCATCTGATTGCCCGTCGTAGTGCCGTTTGAGCTACGTCGTTAAGACTACCAAACTGCTTGTAGGTGCATTTTGTTTGTTTCGCCGCACGTACACTAAGACCCTCAAACAGACTACACCTGTAGACGACTAGATTATTGTTTCGACGGACCCGGAGGGCAGAACTCCGGCAGCTCCACCATATTCGTAAAACTGGCCCCGTTGGGGTCATTTTTATTATTTTTTCACAATCCTACGGCACGAGGGTCGAGTTTTTAGCCTACTGTATCCGATCCTTCAAGTGAAGCAATCCAGTCTTCCTTGTCTAGCAAGCCCCTGTCAGTAAGAAATATACTACTACAGCACGAACCGCCATTTGCTGACGCTCTTAGGTCTTCAGGGTCAGTGGTCCACTTTTGGTCCGCATAAGCCGTATGCTCAGTTTTGGCGGCATACACATCCGGTTGTGTATGTGCCGACAGCAACATATCTACGTCCATCAAGAACATGTCATAGCTGTTTCTTTTTTGGAACATAATGCCCAAAAAGCGCGTAGCTTTTGCATCACAGTTTAGTTTTTCGCGACAAATTCTTTCGGCAGCTTCTTCAGGCAACTCACCTGGTTTCATCGAAGCAGCAGGAAAGCCCCAATGGCCTCCCAGGTCAGGGTCATCATCTGGTCTCTTGACTATCAGAAATTCGTTGGGGTTTTGCGCATTTTTCAAGACGACCGCTACAACATATTTGGTTTGCTTGCTCATACATTCATAGTACCAGTAATGTACCCTAACTACTATGATAGGTAGAATTTCTGACTATTTACTGTCGGTGGGCGTGGTACTTATGTACGACGGCATGGCCTTTGCCGCGCGAGATCATGTACAAGTTTAGCGGATACGCCACGGCAAATGCCGCAACGAGTGACAGAATGAGGCTACCCCAGAAGAGCCAGGTGTCTAGTCCGGCGTGGATTGCGCCAGGTACAAGCAATATAAACAGGTTGTCTGTTAGCTCCATCGTGGCGATCGATGCCGTGTCGGCCGCCAGTGCAAGTCGTAGCGCTTGTCTCAGGCTAAGGCCATGCCTTAGCAGTGGCAGTATACTCAGCGAATAGCCAAACAGAAACGCTAACAGTACCGACAATATAACGCTTGGCAGTGCCGGCCATGCAAGAGCAGTAGATATGATCATGCCCAAAACTTCACCAATGGCGCAGCCAGTCAGGCAGTGGAGCGTTGCGCTGAATGCCGTTTTTCGCAACGAAGGCTGCGAACCGTGGTCGTGGTGTATATGTTCGTGGTCGTTCATACATCATAGTATATACGGACTATGCCCACAAAACGTATTGCATAGGCATAAAAGGGTAGCGCATACTAGGGCAGAAGGAGTATACAAACATGGCTATGCCACTTGATTTGGTTATGGTGCGTCACGGAGAATCAGAGGCAAATATTGTGCAACGAGCATTTAAAGATGACCCAACTGCTGTGGCCCCAGAGGGTTTTCTGGACCGACATGACAGTCGTATGCGTTTGTCTAGCTTGGGGCGCGAGCAGGCAGATGTTGCTGGTGCGCTTTTGCGCAGCGAATTCCCGGGCGGTTTTGACACATACTACGTGTCGGCATTGACGCGCACGCTCGAAACAGCAAGTTGTCTAAAGCTTAACGGCGTCTGGAGTATAGACGATCGTTGGCGTGAGCGCGATTGGGGTGAATATGGCTTTATGAACGACAGAGACCGAGAAGCGCATATGCCTCGATCGGTACGTATATTTAATCAGGCTAAATGGTACTGGTGTCCACCGGGCGGCGAATCGCTTGCAACAGGGGTACGGTTGCGGTTCGAAGACATTCTGGACACGCTGCATAGGGAGCAAGAAGGCAAGACAGTCATTGCAGTAACGCATGGTGAGATGATGGGTGCTGCCCGATTTGTTCTGGAGCGGCTGACGCCAGAAGTCTGGATGCAGCAAGATGATGATCCGGACTACAAGATCGCAAATACCATGGTGTTTCATTACTCGAGGCGTGATCCGCAAACAGGTAAAATTGGCGATCGTCTCGATTGGATGCGGGCGATTTGTCCGTGGGACAAGCACCGCTCGTGGTACGGCGGGCAGTGGCATAAAATTGAGCGCAAAAAATACAGCGATGCTGACTTGCGCGAATTGATCGAAGCACATCAGCCCCTGCTAGATGCCGTAAAATGACAACAGCAGGCGACGATATTGATTTTTTTGCGTATACTAGAGGCATAAGGGGAATAAGTCGTGCAGACTGAAACGAAAAAGCATACAACGAGCAAACTGTGGTTGTGGGTTGGTATCGGCATTGCAATCGTAATCGTTACGGTTGCGGCTGGTCTACTGGTAAAAAACGCAAGCACCAATGATGTTCAGGCACCGGCAATCGCCGAAGACACCAAGGTCATTACTGTTGACGCATCAAAGTTGCCACAGGACTGGTCGGTTACAGGCAATGATGGCCAAAATGTCGCGCTGGTAAAAGGCAAAGACCAGGCCTGTTTTGTATCGGTCAATAAAATTCCTGACACAGTCGTGAAGGTCACCGACGCAACAGAATACTTGCAAGTTCAAAAAGAAGTGCTACAAAAGGCAATGGCCGAAAAGGGCTATACATCGACAGATGTGCCCATCGAAACCGTATCACTACAAACAAATCAAGGCGCGCAGTCGGTCAAAGCTCTTGTTTTTGACCTGTCTGGGACTGACACGCTTCGACAGAGTTACGGCTACTTGGTGCGAGACGGCTATGTAGTAAAGGTGCAGCGATCGTGCAAGGCGGCGAGCGACTTGCCGCTTGCGACCAAAGCACTTGCGGCGGTACAAGTACGGATCTAGTGAAAGTTCCCGCTATATTCCGTGGCTTGCGCAACACCGCCTGGACTCGTAGTATGGTGTCATGATTCGATCACCACGCATGCAGTCCCCGCGTCTTACCAAGCAGGACGTCCAGCCAGCGCTTGACTTCATAGCAGCGCACTGGAAAGGGCTGATACGCACAACGCCGGAAGATCGCGGAACACTCATTGGGCTGCCGCATCCGTATGTCGTGCCTGCCGCCGACCCAAATGCCAGCTTCCAGTTCGAAGAGCAGTATTACTGGGATAGTTTTTTTACGGTTTTGGGTCTCAAAAGTCCTGAGCACCAAAGCCTTGCAGAAGGCATGCTCGAAAACTTACTGCATTTGCGGCGTCGTTTTGGCATGATCCCAAATGCCAGCCGCATGTACTTTACGAGTCGTTCGCAACCACCCGTGCTCACCAGCTACATCTGGCATATATACAGGACATACGACAAGTCAGTGGAATGGTTGTCTCAGCACATGGCCGAAGCCGAGATCGAATATCGTGATGTATGGATGAGCAAACAGCACCCAAACTGGCACTACGAACAGGGTTTGAACCGATACTACGACATCAATAGTTTGCACGATCTGGCCGAAGCCGAGAGTGGCTGGGATATGACCACGCGCTTTGACCGTAAATGTTTAGATTTTTGGCCGATCGACCTCAATAGCTTGCTGTTTAAATATGAAATCGACTTTGCAAAAACTGCTGCACTGGTTGGCGACAAAAAAACAGAGAAAAAATGGCGCGATACCGCTACCGAGCGTCGATCAAAGATTGATTCGAAGCTATGGAGCGGTACAAAAGGCTTTTATTTTGACTATAACTTCAACAAAAAGACTCGTGGTACCGTATGGTCGCTTGCGGCGTATTTTGCTATGTGGGCAGGCCTTGCCAGCGAGGAGCAGGCACAACGTCTCGTTGCGAATCTGTCGAAACTTGAACATGTTGGCGGGCTGAGTACGACTGCTCGGCCATTGCTCGATATGAGTTTGTTTGGGTCAGTCGCCACCCAATGGGCATACCCGAACGGTTGGGCGCCACTGCACTATATTGTTATCGAGGGCTTAGAACGCTATGGTTACAGTGATGATGCTCGGCGCATTGCTCTAAAGTGGCTGAAGACAAACAACGATTGGTTCAATCGTCATCATGAATTCCTCGAGAAGTATAACGTCGTAAAGCCGCACAAGCATCCAGTAGAAGGAGTGTATCCAAGCCAAACGGGCTTTGGCTGGACCAATGGCGTGTTTGTGCAACTAGTTGATACATACGTATGAACGACGAGGAACTGATTGTACCCTGTGCCCAAAAACTAGCTTTTGACACCAAGAAGCAAGCCGATACTGCCGCATTAGTTGCGAAGCATCAACACGGAACAGTGCTAAAAAGCTATCGGTGCCGACATTGTGGGTTGTGGCACCTCTCTTCTGTATAGTGTCTCATCTGTTACAATAGAAGTAATGAGCAAAACATTTTATATCACAACATCGATTCCATATGTCAACGCAGTGCCCCACCTTGGGCATGCTATGGAGTTTGTCTATGCCGACGTCTTGGCGCGCTATCATCGTCAACACGGAGTAACCGTCTTGTTGAGTACTGGTACCGACGAGCATGGCAGCAAAATCGCCGAGAAGGCCGCCGAGGCTGGTGTAGAACCAAAGGCTTTTGCCGAGGCGAATGCGCAAACATTTTTGACGCTACTGAAAGAACTCAAGATTAGCAATGATCGTTTTGTGCGTACGACTGACATTGCGCACGAAGAGCGATCACAGATCATTTGGAAAAATCTCGAAAAGTACATTTATAAAAATAAATATGTTGGTCTGTATTGTGTTGGGTGCGAAGAGTTTGTCACCGAAACGGTGGCCGCTGACAATGGTGGCTCATGCCCGATTCATAATCGACCGTACACCAAACTAGAGGAAGAGAACTACTTTTTTGCTCTCAGCCAATTCACGAGCCGCATCAAAGCCAGCATTGAAGACGGTACGTTTCGTGTTGTACCAGCGACTCGTAAGCATGAAATTCTAAAGGTTATAGAAGGTGGTCTCGAAGACATCAGTATTTCGCGACCAGTCGACAAACTGTCGTGGGGCGTTGCAGTGCCTGGTGACAAGAACCAAGTCATGTATGTTTGGTTCGAGGCGCTTTTGAACTACATCACTGTACTTGGCTACCCAGAGCACGAAGACTTTAAAACCTTTTGGCCAGCGAACGTCCAGGTAATTGGCAAGGACATCATCCGTTTTCATGCGGCAATTTGGCCGGGCATATTACTCGCACTTGGTTTGCCGCTGCCGCAGTCGTTGTATGTCCATGGCTTTGTTAATGTCGACGGCAAAAAGATGAGTAAAAGTCTGGGCAATGTTGTTGCCCCACATGACATTATTGAGCGGTATGGCGTAGACGCCTTTCGCTACTATTTTCTGCGACACATTCCCAGCCATGGCGATGGCGACTTTACATGGGAGCGCTTCGAGGCAGTCTACAATTCGGAACTTGCCAACGAGCTTGGTAATGCGGTGAGCCGTGTCGCTGCTATGGTTGCCAAATACCAAGACAACATCATAGGCGACATTCCTCCTGCTGAGCATGATACTCACGAATTTACACAGGCCATGACAGACTTCAAGTTTGATCGGGCACTCGAAGAAGTATGGGAACAAGTACGCGG
>CAYRPO010000004.1:30512-33515 GCA_964426305.1 uncultured Candidatus Saccharibacteria bacterium | reverse complement strand
CCTTAATTTGTCGCCGAGGTATACTTTTTTGGCTTCTATGCCACATGTATATGTCTCTGGTAATGCCAGAGTTTTTTAATTTTGGCGAACGTTTACAAATAGGCAGGTATCTGTCTTATAGGTCGATTGTATTCACTAAAGTATGAACAGGAATCCGAATCTATGGCTTTAACCAAAGATCAGAAACAAGCTGTTGTTGCCGAAGTCACCGAACTCTTGCAGAGCTCAAAACTGACGGTCGTTGCCCAATATCAGGGTATGACTGTCAAGTCGATCCAAGCTTTGCGCAAAGAGGCTCGTGCCAACGGTACGACAGTACGTGTCGTAAAAAACCGCCTCGTACGACAGTCGCTTGAAAACGTTGATGCCCTAAAGGGCGTTGATACAAGTGCACTGACCGGCCAGCTGGTATACGCATTTAACGCAGATGACGAAGTTGCTCCCGCACAAGTCTTGCACACGTTTGCCAAAAGCGAACCTGCGCTTGCCTTTGTTGGCGCAATCACGGCCGACGGTACATTTATGTCCGCCGACGACGTCAAGGCCTTGGCAGTATTGCCAGGCAAGAACCAGCTCATTGCTGGCATTATCAACACATTGCAGAGTCCTTTGCGCAATTCTATCAATGCGCTGGGCGGCAATCTGCACGGCTATTTGCAGGCTATCGAAGCAAGCAAAGCCTAACCTAACCCTAAGGAGAATTTCACATGGCAGATTTGAAGAAACTTGCTGAACAACTCGTGAACCTAACCGTTCTTGAAGTTAACGAACTTGGTACGATTTTGAAAGACGAATACGGCATCGAGCCAGCCGCTGCCGCTGTTGCAGTTGCTGCTGCTCCAGCCGACGCTGGCGCCCCTGCCGCCGACGAAAAGACAGAATTTGATGTCATCCTGAAAGATGCTGGCGCACAGAAAGTCGCAGTCATCAAGGCTGTTAAAGAATTGACCGGTCTCGGTCTTGGCGAAGCGAAGGCCGTAGTTGACGGTGCACCAAAGCCAGTTCTCGAGAAGGCAAAGAAGGAAGATGCAGAAGCTGCCAAGAAAGCTTTGGAAGAAGCTGGCGCAACTGTCGAACTTGCCTAAGCAACTGTTGCTTTTGACACAACCCAAAAGCCACCCATGTACGTGGGTGGCTTTTTGTTTTGCGTAACAATGCCACTTTGACGTGTCCTTATATATGCACGACGATCTGCTGTGATGTTGTCTTTTCACGAGCTAGATTCTTGTCCTGTGTATCTCGATTAATATCGAGACGACTCTTGACTTATCCACAGTTTTTTGCTAGGATTGTTGCTATTGACACACTATGTGTGGTAGTTTAGGGTCAGACAACCTAAGAGGTAAAGAGTAAACAAACAGAGGCAGGCTGCGATGTCCGATGTACCAGAGAAACAGATTAAACGACTAAAGGCACTCATAAGTGAGGCAGAGACTAATTTGGCTGCTGCACACGAGTTGCTAATTAGTCTTGTGGGTGAAGATTCTAGCATTACGGCTTCGGCACGCGAGAACGTTAGCGGAAAGGTGCTCGAAGGGGTATTTGATGGCCAAAATATGGTCGGCAGCGACGGTAAGACGTACCCGGTGCCAGCCAACTACGCCAGCAAGTCAAAACTTGTTCAGGGCGACATACTCAAATTGACAATCGGCGATGATGGAGCCTTTATGTACAAGCAAATTGGGCCAATTCCTCGTAAGCAGGTCGTAGGCGTCCTCACGCAGCATGATGGCCATTACTTCGTTGAGGTTACCGATAAATCGTATCGTGTACTCCTGGCGAGCGTCACGTACTTCAAAGCAAAGCCAGGAGACCAAATCAGCGTCAACATACCCGAAGAGGACAGCGACGCCGAATGGGCAGCAATTGAAGCCGCGCTATAGCACATTCATTTTCATTCATCGTGATCAAAAAAATGCCAACACACTCGTTGGCATTTTTTGATCGCACAAGCAAAAAGCTTATGGTGTGGCATCTGTAAAAATGACAGCAGACGCTCTGCGTAAATCGGCGTATACTAGAATGTGATTCCAGACAAAGATCAAACAGGCGTAACATAGGGAGAGAGGGAGATCTATGGGCCAAGCACTGTATCGCACATATCGATCAAAGTCACTTTCTGAGATTGTTGGCCAAAAGCCAGTTGTTGCAGCGTTAAAAAACGCGCTAAAAAGCGGCAAGATAAGTCACGCATATCTGTTTACCGGCCCTCGGGGTGTTGGCAAAACAAGTATTGCACGGATATTGGCGCATGAGATTAATGGCATTGCTTATACAAGCGACGAGCTACCTCTCGACATTATCGAGGTGGATGCAGCGAGCAACCGTGGTATTGACGAAATCCGACTACTGAGAGAACGAGTACATATCGCCCCAGTGAGTGCTCAAAAAAAGGTGTATATCATAGATGAGGTACACATGCTCACCTCACAAGCCTTTAATGCCTTGTTAAAGACGTTAGAAGAGCCTCCAGAGCATGTTGTCTTTATACTTGCCACAACCGAAGCGCATAAGCTACCTGAGACGATCGTATCTCGTACTCAGCGCTATAGTTTTAAGTTGGCAACGCAAGAGGAAGTTGTCGCACATTTGCAACAGATTGCCGACAAAGAAAAAATCCATATCGAGCCAGCGGCGTTGGAATTGGTTGCCAAGCATAGTGGCGGAAGCTTACGTGATGCCCTCAGCCTCCTCGACCAGGTTCGACACGCGCCAGGCAATATAACGATTGAATCAGTTCGTACTGGCCTAGGATTGCCTAGCGACGAACGTGTCCATGCCGTAATACAGGCAACAAAAAAAGGTTCACCTGCCGACTTGCTACTCGAACTGCACAGCGCGCGCGAAGAGGGAATCTCTGCAAGCCAGCTTGCAACACAGTGCATCAGGGTTATACGCAACAACCTACACACCAAATCCCTAGACAACATACACCAAGACATACAGCTTATGCGTAATCTGCTCAACGTAGCTATCAGCGAACAGCCCGACACTGAGCTTGAG
>CAYRPO010000004.1:23591-30412 GCA_964426305.1 uncultured Candidatus Saccharibacteria bacterium | reverse complement strand
TATGCGTAATCTGCTCAACGTAGCTATCAGCGAACAGCCCGACACTGAGCTTGAGCTTGCATTGCTTGATTTTCAATTACTGTCTCGACCGATATCGTCACCTACAGCCCAGGCAACATCATCAACCTACAAACCAGAGACAATCCAACCGGCAAAAGCAACAAAGAACACCAAACCTAAGTCGGAACCAACAAAAGTCGCGCCAAAAAGCAATCCAGTTACAGTCAACGACCCCGAAACCAGTCAGCTGCCTGAAGTTAAGACTAAGACAAATGTGACACAGGGTGTCAACAACCTCACCGCAGAAACATGGGCAGCGGCAATGGAGTACTTGAGAACAACATCAAATACCATCTATGGCGTCTTGCGAATGGCCCAAGCCCGTTTCGACCAAACAGAACAACAACGATTGACCCTGCTATTTGCTTTTCCTTTTCATCAGAAGCGCATAAATGATGCCAAGAATCGGCAAATAGTCCTGGAAGCCTTAGCACACGTTGGAATCTATGGATACGAGATTGTATGCGAGCTAATGCCTAAAGAGCATCATGCATCACAGCTCGATACAGCATCACCTCCTTCTGTCGTCAATGAATCTCCGTCGACAGAAGATAATGCCCTCTTGCAACAAATACGCAACGTCTTTGGTGGGGCTGAGGTGTTAGACTAAGAACAGAACATACACGTAGGGGATTATATGGCAGCGAAGAAAAAAGAAGAACAAGGCAGAATTCCACCACAAAATACCGACGCGGAAGCTTCGTTGTTGGGTGCAATACTGATCGACACAGATGCAATTGTCCGAGTTGCTGATGTTGTTGCTGTCGAAGATTTCTACGACGAACGTCATGCTCGCATATACGAAGCAATTCGCAAACTATACGAAAAACATCGACCCATAGATATTTTGACGCTTTCAAATCAGCTAAAAGAAGATAGCTTTTTGGAAATTGTCGGGGGAGCAAGTTACCTGACAGAGCTCACGAACTATGTGCCGACAGCAGCACATGTTGAGCACTACGCGGAAATCGTCACCCAAAAAGCCATTCGTCGGCGCCTCATACAAGCCAGCCAAGATATGGTGGGCCTTGGTTTTGACGAGACAAAATCTATACAAGACCTGATCGAAGATGCAGAAGTTCGACTGTTCCAGGTATCTCAGGCGCATGTAAAACAGGACATTACGAGTATCGAGGACATCCTAGCTATGAGCTTCGAGCGACTCGATGAACTCCACAAAGACAAAGGGAAAATCCGCGGTGTTCCTACTGGCTTTCGTGATCTTGATAATATCTTGGCCGGTTTACAGCGTAGCGACTTGTTTATACTCGCCGCTCGACCGAGCATGGGAAAAACGGCTGTTGTATTGAATCTTGCGCGCAACATCGCCACGAAAGCTGAACAGCCCGTACTAGTCTTTAGCCTAGAGATGAGCAAAGAGCAGCTAGTGGATCGTATGCTTTCTATGGAGTCAGGAGTTGACGCCTGGAATATCCGTACTGGCAACCTCAACGATGCGGACTTCGAGAAGATTGGTCAGGCTATGGGTACGCTCAGTGAAGCACCAATCTACATAGACGATACGCCCGGCATTACCGTGAGTGATATGCGCACAAAAGCCCGCCGAGAACAGCACCAGCGACAACTAGGGCTGATTGTAGTCGACTACTTACAGCTCATGAGCGGTGGATCGCGTTTTGGTGGTGACTCAAACCGCGTACAGGAAATTAGTGAAATTAGTCGTGGCCTCAAAGCTCTGGCCCGTGAATTAAATGTGCCCGTCATAGCACTCAGTCAGTTGAGTCGCTCTGTTGAAAACCGTAGCCCGCAAATTCCGCAGCTTGCCGACTTGCGCGAATCGGGCTCAATCGAGCAAGATGCTGATGTGGTAGCATTTATTTATCGCGAAGATTACTATAATCCTGAGACGGATCGTAAAAATATCATGGATATTCTGATCAAAAAGCATCGAAATGGGCCCATCGGCTCTGTCGAGCTGTATTTTGACAAAGATCGACAACTCCTAAAAAACCTGGCGAAGCAAAGCGGGGCCAGTCCTTTTGCCGATTAGGCAAACACGCGTAAGGCCGCACGCGGCCGCTAGAAGATGAACTGAATGGCCAAAAAACACAAAGCGCTATATACTATAGGCAAACAATGAAAAAACAACTTCTCATTGCCTGGAGGTGGCTGGGCACGCATTGGCGTGGTGTTGCGTCTGCGCTCGCAATTGCGGTTCTGGCCATTGCTACACTTGGCCTGATGCTCAACACACTTGTCAGTGGCTATAGCACCATTGAAGCGGCAACACTACACCGTCTCGAACAGTTTCCGGAACCATGGGTGCGCGCGGTCAATGCACCATATTTCGTACCAGCTTACATGCTGGGTGAAGCCATCGGTGATAAACTTGCTGCAGCCAGAATCATAAGCGTCATCTATGGCTTATTAGCCGTAGCTTGTTTCTTTTTTGTCATCAAGCTTTGGTTTAATGTACGCTTTGCGACTGTTGGCAGTCTGTTGTTTATTACGAGCAGTTGGTTATTGCACGTTACACACCTGGCTACTCCCTTGGTACTGCTTGTGATTGCGCCACTTGCAGTGCTGGCGGGAATATCATGGTTTTGGCGCACAAAAACAAAAACCTTTACCGCTTTCTTAGCAGCCGTTATCAGTCTAGCGCTTGCAGCATACGTACCGTATATGCCCTGGATTATTGCAATTGGCTTTGTATTTTTAGCAACGATGGCTCGAGGTCATCTACGAGAACTCAAGAGATGGCAGCTGCTTATTGCTGCTGGTATATATTTCATGCTACTGCTGCCCATTGCAGTCTCTCTATTGCAGTACCCTGGACAACTCAAAGAACTACTCGGATTTAGTCTTTTGGTTTCAGGCGTACATGAATATGTCACAAACCTCATTTGGACGATGAGTCAACTGTTTATCGTGAGCGAATATATGCCTGCTCTACACCTAGGGCAGCTACCACTGCTCGATGTCTTTAGCTCGGCCATGGTACTGCTTGGAATGTACTACTATGCGCGCCGAATCAAGCAGAGAAGGAGTATTATTTTATTCAGCACAACTGGCTTACTACTGATATTGGTGCCGTTTACTCGCCTATACCAGCTGAGCTCGACAGTACTACTATCGTTAGTGTATATGTTTATTGTGACTGGTGTCGTGGAACTGATGAACCAGTGGTTTGCATATTTTCCGCGTAATCCTTGGGCACGCAATATTGGAGTTGCACTCATGGTTATTGCAATCGGTCTCACAAGCTTTTATCATTTAGAACGATATTTTATTGCATGGCCGCAAAGTCCTAGCACAAAGGCTGCGTACCACATCACCCAAGCTCCCTAGCTACTGCGTCTCAATCTGCTACAATGGAAGTGATATACAATGTGGTAAATGAAAGGGAAGTGCGTGAGTAAGTTTGATCAAGCAAAGATGCTTTTAAAAGTAAAAAAACTACAAAAAGAGTTGCAAAAAATGATCATTGAAGCCGAGGCTGGCGATGGAGCGGTACGCGTAGAGATCACCGGTGAGCAAAAAATCAAAAAGATTCACATTGATCCGGAATATGTCGATCTTGATGACATAGGTCAGTTGGAACGTTGGGTTGAGGAAGCGGTTAAGGACGCAATTCAACAAAGTCAAAAAATCGCATCCGAAAAGATGCAACCGATGTTAGGCGCATTGGGCGGACTAGGCTTGTAGGATAGGACTTTGGCTTGAGCTTATTGTTGCCGAAAGGCCTCCAGAGCCTCATTGACGCATTTGGCGAATTGCCAGGTGTTGGGCCTCGCACGGCTGAACGCTATGCATACTGGTGCTTGCGGCATGATCGCCATACGGCAACTCGTCTTGCCGAGAGTCTTGTTGGATTGCACCAATCTGTCAAATACTGCCCAGTTACATTTGCACTCATCGACGCAGATGTCGACGTATCACCACTGTACAGCGACGCAGATCGTAACAAGCAACAAATTGCGGTCGTAGCCGAACCGTTTGACATAGTTGCGCTGGAAAAAACCAATAGCTTTCATGGCACATACCACGTACTCGGTGGACTCATATCACCGATCGACGGCGTAAGTCCCGACAATTTGCATATACGAGAACTGCTTGCCCGCATAGCAAGCGACAATGTGCAAGAACTGATTCTTGCGACCAATGCGAGCGTCGAAGGCGAAACAACTGCGCTATACATCCAGCAACAGCTGACAGACACAGCTGTGAAGCTCACACGACTTGCGCGCGGTTTACCAATTGGCATCGACCTGGAATATGCCGATCAAATCACCCTAACACGAGCACTAGAAGGACGAACAAACATATGATCCCTGCAATCGACGAAATCAAATCTGCCATAGAGGCTGCTCAGCGAATTGTTGTGCTTCAGGCTGATAATCCAGACGGCGATAGCCTAGCCAGTGCCTTAGCTTTGGAACATATACTTGGCGATATGGGCAAAGATGTGTACTTGTACTGCGGGGTCGATGTGCCAGAATACTTGCGTTTTATACCTGGCTGGGACCGCGTACTAAAAGCACTTCCCAGCAACTTCGACCTGAGCATCATCGTAGACACATCAGCACATAGCCTTCTCGAGAAACTCGAAAACAGCCCTGAGCGGCCGTGGATTGCAAGCAAACCATGCATAGTCCTGGACCATCATGCCACCGTGGCATGCGACATACCGTATGCCACAATCATATGCAATGCGCCCGGATATGTTGCAACAGGAGAGGTCATATACGACATATGTCAAGCTCTAGGATGGCCACGATCAATTGCTGCTGGCGAATGCATAATGCAGTCAATCTTGGCCGATTCATTGGGACTAGTAAGTGAAGGCACTACAAGCGACACCTATCGACGCATGGCAGAACTTGTCGACGCCGGCGTGAATCGTGCCAAGTTGGAAGATGCACGTCGAGAGCTCAGCAGAATGTCACAGGCCGTGTTTCGATACAAAGCAAGCCTTATCGAGCGCTGCGAATTTTACTTTGATGACCGTATTGCGGTTGTATGCATACCCGAAGACGAATTGTTTTCGGTGGGCACTCAGTACAACCCAAAACCATTGATCATGAACGAACTCGCCATGGTCACGGGCGTAGACATTATTATCGTACTCAAGGTGTATCGAAATCGAAT
This sequence comes from uncultured Candidatus Saccharibacteria bacterium, assembly GCA_964426305.1. Lineage (GTDB taxonomy): Bacteria > Patescibacteriota > Saccharimonadia > Saccharimonadales > CAIOMD01 > CAYRPO01. Next base: position 25,243 of record CAYRPO010000004.1, on the reverse strand, counting down.
CACTGGGGCAGTCCGAAGCACTCGCGTTGGCATATCTGCAGGCACCATTGCTGAGCATTTTGGTGGTGGTGGACATTCGTACGCAGCTGGTTTTAAGCTCGATGGCAACACTGACATAGCCAGCGTAAAAACCGAAGCCATACAAGAGGCCATGAAGTTGCTACAATAAACGCATGATTCGCTTTTATAACACACTTACCAGACAGGTAGACGACTTTACGCCCTTATACGACAGCAAGGTTCGTTTGTATACCTGTGGTCCAACAGTGTATGCATACCCACAGATTGGCAACTGGGTCGCCTATATACGCTGGGATACGCTTGTACGTATGTTACAGGCAAGTGGCATGGACGTAACACGAGTCATGAACATAACCGATGTTGGGCATTTGGTAAGCGATGCCGACGACGGCGAAGATAAGCTAGAAAAAGGTGCTCGACGCGAAGGTAAAACTGCCTGGGAAGTCGCCGAGTTCTATACGACTGATTTTCTACAAGGTATGGCAAAATTCAATTTGTTTCCACCTAGCTACATCACAAAGGCAACAGACTTTATAGACCAGCAGATTGCTCTGGTAAAAACATTGGAAGAAAAAGGCTACACGTATGTCATCGACGACGGTGTGTACTTTGACACTGCGCGGTTTCAGTCATATGCGGATTTTGCACGACTCGATCTAGAGGCGCTACAAGCAGGTGCTCGGGTAGAGTTTAACAGCCAAAAACGCAACCCAAGCGACTTTGCGCTCTGGAAGCTCACACCTAAAGGCGAAAAGCGAGACATGGAATGGAACAGCCCGTGGGGCAAAGGCTTTCCAGGATGGCACCTAGAGTGCTCGGCCATGGCCATAGACAAACTTGGCGAAACCATCGACATACATACCGGCGGTATCGACCACATACCGGTACATCACACAAACGAAATCGCCCAAAGCGAAGCGGCTACCGGCAAACGTTTTGCCAACTATTGGCTGCACAACAGTTTTCTGATGGTAGATGGCGCAAAGGCGAGCAAAAGCCTCGGCAACGCCCACACCTTACAGGACCTCGAAGCCAAAGGCTACAGCGCGACCGACTTTCGGGTATTTGTCCTGCAAAGTCATTATCGAACCGAAAGCAATTTTACTTGGGACAACCTGGATGCCGCACGAAACCGACTCCATCATTGGCAAGCTATCGCCGACCTACGCTGGCAAACAATTGAGTCCGACACCACAGACGACGCCGACACTCCCGAGCCGGTCATTAACTTTTTACGTGCCAGCGAAGACATACTCATTGCCCTGCAAAACGACCTAGACACCCCTGGAGCTATGGCAATTGTCGACGAGGCACTGAACTACGCGGTTGATGGCGTCGACACCCAAAGCGTCGCGGCATTTGTGGCATTGCTCGAAACAATCGACAACTTGCTTGGTCTACGCCTCTATAGTACCGACATTCCTGCTAGCCAAAAAACACTGCTCGCAAAACGTCAAGCAGCCCGAGACGCCAAAGATTGGGCCACCAGCGACGCCCTCCGCGACGAGCTTGCTAAACAACAGCTCCATGTCCGCGACAGCAAAAACGGCCAAATTTGGTCCAGAATCATACCCAATCAGGCACGCCAGTGGTCAACTTAAAATGGTGGTTTTGTTTTTCGAATGCGCTCG
>CAYRPO010000004.1:7114-23491 GCA_964426305.1 uncultured Candidatus Saccharibacteria bacterium | reverse complement strand
TCAGGCACGCCAGTGGTCAACTTAAAATGGTGGTTTTGTTTTTCGAATGCGCTCGATCTTGTACAATATTGTGGCACACGAAAAACAATACTAAAGGAACAGTATGCCACCAGAAACACAGAGCGACGCGCCCGACCTACAATCTACTACCGAGACATCATATGTACATGCCGACGTATTCGAATGGGCCAATAACCTTGTACAGTATGCCGACGAGCTGTCCATAGAATTATATTTTTTCAACAAAAACTGTACTGTACACCGCGTCAAGCTAACGGGCGAACCCGCAAAACAATTGCGGCCATTGTTTGTCGACGAACTGCTAGAAGGTGTACTAGGCGGCATCGAAAACGGATTGCGTGTTCGTGCCTTTGAAGAAGCTGAGGCAGAAGACGGCGTGCTGCAATACACGCAGGTTGCCAATGTCGAACCCCTAAAAAGCGTTTTGCACTGGATCAAGCATCAGCAGCACAATATCGAAGTATTCGACGATGCCGAGCACGATCTGAAACGAATGAAGGGTGTTATAGCCGTGTGCTCTCACAAAGAGCTAAAGGAGCCCTTTTTCGTCATTAAGAATCTGCCAACGACGCAAATCATGAAAGGTCCAACGGCGTGGCTTCTGAAAGACGGCGTATTTAAGCCGTTTGACACTGTATCGGCTCTCAAGATACCAAGCGACAACCAACTGCTCGTTTTGGGCGACGACGTATTTGTTTTTAAACAGGCTCGTCTGAAACAGCTGTTTGGCTACGACGCCAAGGCTGCTAGCATTGCCGCCCAAAAGGTTGCAGAAATCGAAGCCAACTTTCGGTTAAGCTTTGCCGACGGCATGAGCTTGCAGACGCTCATCAAGGGCAGGGCGACAGCAATCAAGAAGCTACAGAAAGTTCAGCCAGGAACAGTCAAGCAACAAGAGCTCATCGATCATGCCGAGGAAATCGGTGTCGAACTACTCACCGACGACAGTGGCGCAATTATAATCATGGATCAAAAAGACCTGATTCGCTTTATAAATCTGCTCAACGACGACTATGTTGAGTCCGGCATGACAGGCCAGCGCTACGAAATCATCGCCAAACGTCCTCTAAAAATCAACGACGACTCACAAGACGAAACCGCGCCTAACTAGGCCACTGTCAGCCACCCCATAGCCCCACGACGTTTCATATAGTTTTGGCAAAATGTATATGAAGGCTACTGACTACTTTGCGGTAGCAGCATAATAGCGGGCCAGCCAGGCTTGCTTGTGTGCTTCAAACGTACCGTTTTCGATACTGGCGCGGATAGAGTCGACGAGCTCCACGATGAAATGTTCATTGTGTATTGTAGCGAGCGTCGCAGCCAGCCGCTCGCCAGCCTTAAACAAATGCCGCAAGTACGCTTTTGTGTAATGTGTGCATGTATAGCACGTGCAGTCCGCATAAATGGGTGTAAAATCTTCGCGGTACTTGGCGTTTGTAACTGTAATACGACCGTCAGGTGTATACAGTGAGCCGTTGCGACCGATGCGCGCAGGGGACACGCAGTCAAACGTATCTGCACCGTGTTCGATACCTATGAATATGTCATCTGGCTCGCTTAAACCAAGCAAATGTCGCGGTTTGTCTTCGGGTAGTATGGAATTTACCCACGTTAAAATTTCGCCAAGGCGTTCTTTTTCCAGTGCACCACCGATACCGTAGCCGTCGAATGCCAAGCTCGACATGTAGGTCGCCGCTTCTTCGCGCAGGTCCTGGTAATTTGCCCCCTGAATGACACCGTACAGGGCTTGATACGGCTTCTGTGTTCGAACCTGTGTGAGGCGTTCATGTTCAGTAATGCAACGCTTGGCCCATGCGTGAGTGCGATCGAGCGACATCTTTTGATAAGCATAGTCTTGAGCAATCGACGTGCATTCGTCGAACGCAAACATAATGTCCGCTCCCAACTGGTGCTGGATCTGCATAGATACTTCTGGCGTAAAGCGATGCATGCTGCCGTCGATGTGTGATTTGAATGTCACGCCGTCATCGTCGACATGCGCTAGCCGTTCTCCCTTGCGTGCCGTCGACGTCAGCTCGTCTGCCTTGCCGTCCATGGTAATGACTTTCTTAAAACCCACACCAAGGCTAAGAACCTGAAACCCGCCGCTATCAGTAAATGTTGGCCCTTGCCAGTTCATAAATGCACCAACACCGCCAGCTTGGTCTACAAGCTGCGATCCTGGCTGCAGATACAAGTGATAGGCGTTAGCCAGCACGGCCTGAGCACCTAGTTCTTTGGTTTGCTCAGGCGTTAGCGCCTTGACCGTCGCCTTGGTGCCGACCACGATGAAAGCTGGTGTCTGTATATCACCGTGCGGAGTAGTGATTACACCGGTACGAGCCAATGTGCCACTCTGTTTTTTCTGTAGCGTAAAGCCAAACTGTTTTTTCATACGCGTCTTATTGTAACAGATGCACCGTCTATGCCTTGACATATATACCTGCCATACTATTCAAACCTTGGCATTTAGACTTCACGCCTGGCTTTCACACTGATTTTTTTGAATTTCAAGACTGGCGGCGGCCATACAAACACAGCTATACTTGGTGTAGTCGTGTGAGTACTGGCAAGCAAATGGCTGGCCTTTTACTTACAGGCTTACTAGCTCTTTTCTAGTCTGCAATACTCACTGTCCGTCACGCATATGGCGGAAAAGCGTCCCTTCAGACTTCCATATTCGGTTGCAACGGCTAGCCAGCGTGAGGGTACGAACGGTACACGTCGGTAATGGTCGCCAACCTACAACACTCCAATTCCGTTCGCATTATCAAAAATAATGCTGGAGACACGAATATGGGTCAAACCACACTAAACGCCCAAGTCGACGTTACGGCTTTGTACTTTTCAACATCAAAAGGTTCACTCAAGAGTTTCCCAAAACGCATTGAGTACGAAGGCAACACACATACCTTCATAGAGTCTGGCTTGCAGATGCTCGTCCAGACGACGAACGGTCTGGTGAAGCTGTTCGAAATGACAGACGGTCACCATAATTACCGACTCCGTCAGAACCAGGCGCGCGAGTGGACACTATTGTCCATATCGCAGTGACTAAAAAACGTCCACTGACCTTGGTGGACGTTTTTTAGTCTACCTGTTTTGATCGATGTTGTAGTCCTGGAGGCTCCAGAGACCACGCTCACTAAAAGGGCGTTGGCTAGACCGATGTTGTCGAATCTGTACAATCATCCCCAGTACGGCCATGATAATACAAGCCACCACAAGCCATGGTCCAGCTACCGCGTTGTCAAGTCGATCACTTGGAGCAATCCCAGCGAGCTCATTGAATACTATAAACACTAGATACGTACCAATAACGGTTGACACAAAGATCCCTATATATCGCATCAGGTAGGTTCCGACCGCTATAAACAGAAATACAGCGATAACGATAAGCGTGACTATAGTTGCAAGCACCTTCGGCACACCCAAGGCCTCTAATATGTACACATCAAGCATACGATATGCAACAGTTACAGAAAACAGAACAGCGACCACACTGATCACCAGTGAAGAAAAAGTCGCCAGCAGTATGCCGAGGAGCACGCCAACAGACGCGGCAAACAGGGTAGACGCCACAATGCTATCGGTGAACACTGCCGCCCACCGGAATACCCCAACGATACTCGCAACAAAGAACACAAATGGCGCGAACAACCGCACAAATTTGTAGCCAAACAACAATAACGTCACGCCACACACAAGTCCAAGCACGAGCATATTCATGAGTCAGATCCTTCTTTGACGAGCACCGCTAAATCACGACTTACAGCCCGAGCTAAGGATTCCGAAACAATATGGCCAGCCCGTACACGATGTATATGTGTATGTGGCCGTGAATGAGCCAGGTTTTGCAGATACTGTTTGATTACAAAAATGTCGAATCGACCATAATATAGATACACCGGCAATTCACGCATTGTACGCAATTCAAGCTCGGTGTGCTGAAACTCAATACAGTTCAACAGAGATCTCCGAAAGGCAATAACATTACGCCAACCAAGCTCAAAACCTGATCGGCCTCCAATGAGGCGCGACACCATTCCGCCACCAAAGCTCAGCAACAGTGAATCTTCACGAATGTATGTATATGCCTTAAAATAGAGTTGATTGATGAAGCGATCAATATGCGACACGGAGTCTTTTTGTAGTATTTCGTAGCCACGATACAGTGGCAAGCTTACAAGAACGAGCTGCATCACTTGGTCCGGTCGAATTGTGGCCATATGCGTAGCAACAATACACCCCATAGAGTGGCCTACTACAATCACGGGCCCATGCACATGCTGGGAATCAAGAGACATCCACACGGCTTTCGCATGAGTATCAACGCTGTAATCGGCGTGCCACGGCTTTGGAGAGTCCCCAAAACCTAAAAGGTCAACATATATTTGCCGTGCGGACACATGGCGCAAGTGGCGAGACATCTTCTTCCAGTTGCCTGAATTGGAGGCAATACCGTGCAGAAAAACAATCGTCACCTTGGCGTCTAGATCGCCTTCAAACATAACATGCAGATCGGCCGCTAACCGAGCAAGCCTCTCGGTATGAGCGTGCGATACTACCTGTGATTCTACACCCATAGCTATCCTTCAATTTCTTGCGCGAGCCTGTAGCCAGCCCACAAGCCAACAAAGCTACCAACTGTTCCAAACAGAATACTCCAGGCGCTCAGCTCGCTCGCGCCAAAAAGCCATACAGGAATGTACGCACCTATGATGCTACCAACTGTAACGCCAATCATAATGAGCAATTTTGTCATTTATGACTCCCCTTTGTATATACGCACAAGCATTGGTCCAACAGTTTCGATATCGTACTGTCGAACTGCTTCGCGAGCCCATTCGGCAGCCGCGACACGGGCCACTGTATTGTCCAGGAAATATCGCAGTCGTTCTGCAAAGGCTACAGTGTCTTTCGGGTCGATCAGCAAATCTGGGTAATTCTGTAAAACCGTCCTGTAACCGACGTTGTCCCCGCCTAATATGACGCGAGAGCCAGCGGCCATTGCCTCAACCAAAACGATCCCAAAACTTTCACCGCCAGTGCTTGGGAAGACTGCAATATCGGCGCTCGCCAGCAGCTTTGGCTTATCGGCTTCAGTGACAAAACCCGTGAACGCGATGTTCTTTATATTATGGACACGAACGTACGTTTGTAGCTTGCTCATAAGCGGCCCCTTGCCGCCGATAGTCACGTGATACGGTTGCACCGTGGATTTATTGAGCTCAACGAGAGCTTTCAGCAGGTATTGGCATCCTTTTCGTTCAACAAGGCGTCCGAGATACACTATATGTAGTGTATCTTCATACCGCGGCTCGCTTAAAAAAGCACGTACCGGTACCGCGTTCGGGACAACAATACTCTGAACGCCATAGACTAATTGTGCAAAATCCTGTGCAGCGGTCGATACTGATACGACCTGATCAAATCGGCGCAACGAGGCACGCGAGAGCATCTGTAGCCCGCGAGCGCCAACCGCTTGCAGCCAACTGGCTGGTACAACATGGAATGTGCCAACAACGCGCGTTGTCTGCGGGACAGCATTGATGAGGTGTCCGGCTACATATGGATGATACGGCATTTGTACATGCAATACATCAAGCTGTAGCTGCGCCAATAAGGCCGCAAGCCGTCGCTTGCTCGCGTACAATGGTAAATTAACTCTATTTTGGTTAAATTTGACGGTGATATTTTTACTGAGCGAATGCATATTAGGCAGATCTGTGCGCTCAGTTTCGCCTACCAGATAAAATACGGTGTGGCCCTGCGCATCCAGCCAACGACCAAGTGTCAGCACGTATTGCTGTACGCCATCAGGCACATCCAGGGTCGAATCGAGCACCAAGCCTACGCGCAAGGGGCTAGACTCGTTGGAGCGCTTTGTCATAAATGACTTCGTAGGCATCTGTTATGTTACTGAACTGGAATTGTTGTACATGTTGGTGTGCCCAAGCCAACCATAAGCGACGCAGTTCGTTGTCGTACAGCATTAATTCGAGTCGCTGCGCAAAGTCGTCGGTACTCTTGGGACTCACCAGACTCAGCCTGCCTCTACCAGTCATAACACTTGCATACCCAGTATTGTTCCCAGCAACCACTGGCGTGCCAACCGCCATGGCCTCGAGCAGCACGATGCCAAAACTTTCACCGTACAAAGCAGGGGACACATATAAGTCTGCCTCGGCCATGAGGCGCGGCTTATCTGCTTCGTCAACATATCCCATAAAGGTAACATCAGGAATCTCATATTCGTCTACGAGACGCTCCAGGGTCTTCCTTTTGACGCCGCTACCAGCTATCACCAGACGAACATCATCATGCGCAAGCCGAAGCTGGTCGTATGCCTGGAGTAAATATTCAACTCCTTTTCTCTTTTCGAGACGACCCAAATACAAAATCGTTTTCTTTTTACTTGCGGCATAATGCTTTGAGATACTAAATCGGCTTAAATCTATGCCATTTGGCACAATATGAATAGGTTCGTCTGTAAAATCTTTGATAAAATGCGTAGCCGCATCGGAAACGGCAGTAAAAACATGAATATATCCAACAACAGACTTCATGTATGGACGAAAGCCGGTGATAATCGACTTACTCACGACTGATTCTGGAGATTTGGCATGAAACGTAGCAACGTTTATGGCCTTTGAGCGCTGCAATATCTGTCTGGACAGCATCGGTACCCACGGCTCGTGAAAATGTAACACATCAAACTGTTCGCGCTCCAGAATGGTATCAATCTCGTCCCCATCTGCTTCAAACCCAAAATCTACCATAGTTGCAAACGGCGTATTCACTTTTGCGCTACGACCGACCAAAATCATGTTGTGCGGCGGATCATCAACATGCGCGCGCGGGCGTGGCGTAATGATCCGCACCTCATGACCTCGCTCTGATAAATCACGCTCTAATTGAAAGACAATCTCTTGTACGCCGCCGGCAAACTGAAACATATTATAGGGACATACAAGGCCAATTTTCATAGTTACGTCCAGTATACCAAAACAAGCGCTACTTTTGTTTTTTCGCCAGTTGCTTACGGACTGATTCGGGCGTAAAAACTCGTGCTTCTTCTACGTTCGCAAGTACCGTTGGCACATGACTCGGCAGAGCAGCAGGATGCACTTTGACGGTTTTATATATGGCGCGCAAGTGCTTCTCGACCATCGTATTGTTAAAATACTGGTCGCCATCGACGGCAATATGGTGCAGTGGTAACGGAATTTTTTGCCCGGTTAGGTCGGCCTGGAACATTTGTAAGCCCGTAAAACCCTGACTCCTGATATCGTTAGCCTGCCAGAGGCCAATTTCAAAATCGATACGCTGGTTGCGCTCGGTGCGATCTGCATCTTTCATCTTCGTGTGTCGTTTTGCAACAAGCGTATACGCGCATCTGATCATTGGTCCACGTAAGACGACAGTCTGCACAAAGAAGGCCATCGGTCGCCATGAGACAGCTTGGGCCAAGGTCTTGAGCTGCCAAAGCGTATATTTCTTAAAACGAAAGTCATCCTTATGTGTCAGTCCAGCAAAACCAATGACCAAATCCACTTGATGTGCTATGTCGGGATGTCGCTGGAGCATCCGTGTCGCAAACAAAAAACCAATACTCATTGCTCCTATGCTAAAACGGCGCTTCTTGTAGTGCATTTTGATAAAAGTTGCCAGATAGTCTGCGTATGCATCTATGTCAGGCGTATGGCCGATCGTATAAAAACTATCCATACCGCCAAATCCCGGCAAGTCTGGCATGGTTACGGGACCAAATTCGGACAAGTCTTGCACGATAGTAAACATGCGCTCCAGACTAGAATGTTGTCCATATACGATCAGAAGCTCACGTTTGGCGTTTGGGTGTGCGGCTGGCATCTTGAGGACACGCCCAGAGAGACTGTTGATCAGTAGGGGCGTAATGTATTTTGCCGATGCATGTTTGTTGGCTTTTTTTGGCATATATCATCTGTTACAGTATCATTTTTTGATGCATAAAAAAAGAAAGGCTGTAGATTTTACAGCCTTTCTTTGCCCTGTAGGCGGAACGTGCTACTAAGGAGTGGTCTGAGTGGTGGTGGCCGTTGCGCTCGCTGGCTTTGCAGGGACTGTTATGTTCGAGCATGATGAGGCACATTTTGTCTTTAGGTCAGATGCAGCTTTATATAGGGTCGTGATATACGTCTGCAGCTCGGTAACTTGTTTCTGCAGTTCAGCATTTTGCTGCTTAAGATCGGCATTTTCAGTCTTTAGCTGGTCGATCTGTTGCTGTGTAGCCGAAGCTTGCTGCTCTTTAGCTTCCTGTTCAAGGGTAGCAATTTCTTGATTTTTCTTGTCTAAATCTGCCTGGCTTTTCGATGTCTGCATGTACGATACGACAGCAGCAGTTATGCCAGCCACAAACAACAACGACAGTATAGCGAGCCAAATCTTGAGACTCTTATTTTTCTTGCGTAGCTTTGCTACATCGTCTACGTCGCCTTGTACGGGATGTTGAACAGGATTGGGCTGTGCCGACACATCGCCTGGGGCTCTACCGGCCGTATTAAGATCACCGGTACCTGGCCTTGGGCCGCCCGAAAAACCGCCAGCTGGACTATTGGGAGGAGTAGGTCCTGATCCACTCACACCATCAATCGGTCGAAATCCGTCAACACTTTGATTTTGTTTGATTGGTTCCATAGTTCCTCGCAGCTAAGAGTTAATGCTTATGGTACAAGTATAGGTTTCTTTAGGCAAAAAAACAACCATGTGCCAAAAAGTAGTACACATGTTGTGGTGTTATTTTTAAGGTGTAGTTACTGCTTTTTACGACGACGTAGCTGTGCAACTCCCAAACGGACTGCCTGGCGATCAACCATGGCCTGTGCTTCTGCAAGTTCCCGTGTGTTTGTCGCCTTCGACACAAGATGCTGCGCCGTAGCAAGGGCGGCTTCGATCTCTTTTTCGATGAGCTCGTCTTCATGTTCGACTTCATCGGACAATAGTCTCGCTTCGCCGTTATCTACATCTAAAATGCCTCCAAATGTTACGAACGTCTGATCAGCAGTCCCATCGGCCATCAGCACACGCACCATTCCAGGACGAACGATTGTTGTAATTGGGGCATGGTCTGCCAACACGGCTATGTCGCCCAATGCTGTTGTTAGTGCAATACCAGCGGCAGGGCCGTCAAATTGCGTACCTGCGAGCGATAATATGCGAACATGAAGCAGAGGCTTTGCCATTGCTACTTAACATCCTTTATGTCGCCCTTCAGGTAAAATGCACTCTCGGGCTTGTCGTCATGTTTGCCGGCAAGAATTTCTTGGCAACCTTTGATTGTATCCTCGAGCTTAACGTATGCACCTGGCTTGTTCAAAAATACTTCAGCCACATGGAATGGCTGTGTCAGGAATCGCTGTATGCGACGTGCGCGAGCCACTGTTTGCTTGTCTTCTTCACTTAACTCTTCCATACCCAAAATCGCAATAATGTCCTGTAGGTCTTTGTAGCGTTGCAGTATGCGTTGTACCTCGCGCGCTACCGTATAATGCTCTTCGCCAATGACCTCTGGATCCAAGATTGTACTGCTCGAATCGAGCGGATCGACAGCAGGATACAAACCAAGTTCGGTCAACGCTCGGCTGAGCACAATTGTCGAATCAAGGTGAGAAAAAGTAGTAGCAGGTGCTGGATCGGTTAAGTCGTCAGCAGGCACATACACAGCTTGCACAGAAGTAATCGACCCGGTTTTGGTGCTAGTAATGCGTTCCTGTAGGGCGCCCATCTCTTGTTGCAAGTTTGGTTGGTATCCGACAGCGCTCGGCAAGCGACCCAACAGCGCTGACACTTCTGCTCCGGCTTGAGTAAAGCGAAAAATATTGTCAACAAACAACAGTACGTCTTTGCCTTGATCTCGGAATCCCTCGGCCAAAGTCAATCCAGACAGGGCCACGCGCAAACGGGCACCTGGTGGTTCGTTCATCTGTCCAAACACAAGGCTTGTTTTGTCTAGGACACCGCTATCGGCCATTTCGTGATACAAATCATTACCTTCACGCGTGCGCTCACCGACACCAGCAAAAACTGAGTTACCACTGTGGTACTTGGCGATATTGTTGATGAGCTCAGTGATCAACACTGTTTTGCCAACGCCCGCACCACCAAACAAACCAACCTTGCCACCTTTTGTGATCGGACAAATGAGATCAATGACCTTGATTCCGGTTTCTAAGATCTCAATCTTGCCGCTTTGCTCACTCAGGGCAGGTGGGGCACGATGGATCGAGGCACGTTTTGCATTTTTGGGTGCTGGTTTTTTGTCAATCGGTTCACCGACCACATTAAACATGCGACCCATAGTCTCATCACCGACAGGAATACTAATTGGTCCGCCAGTCGCAACAACTTCTTGGCCCCTGGCCAGGCCATCGGTCGAACTGAGTGCAACGGCGCGGACAGTATGCTCGCTCAAATGCTGCGCGATTTCCAGGTACACCGTTCGACCATCGTGTTGGATTGTCAAGGCATCATAGATTGCTGGAAGTTTGTCGCCAACAAATTCGACATCAACAACCACGCCAACAATCTGTATGATCTTGCCGGTTGTTGTTCGCTCTGTTGTCTTTGTCATGGTTGATTCTCCTCTATTTGGATACTAGCAATAATATTCTTGGTGACTACTTCATGGCCTCAGCACCTGCACTGATTTCGGCAAGTTCTTGGGTAATACGAGCTTGGCGTGCCTTGTTGGCCTCAAGCGTCAGATCATCTATCAGCTCGGTTGCGTTGTCGGTTGCATTCTTCATAGCTAGCATACGACTGGCATGTTCACTGGCTTGCGCCTCGAGCACCGCCTGCAGAATTTCTGCCTCCAGCATATGCTCGACCGTATAAGCAATGAGTTCCTTTGCCGTTGGCTCGAGGTACCGGGGTAGTAGCGCTTGATCCGATACAGCTGGCACTACGGGCAACAAACGCTCAATAACGACTTCTTGGCGAATGGTCGAAAAATACTTTGTGTAGACAACACGTACCTCGTCAACTTTGCCACTGCGAAACATATTGGCCGCATCACGTAAGATTGGCTGAGCAACCTCCACGTTCACGTCAACATCGTTGTTTGCATAGCTCGCCACAATCGTAACTTCGTCGATATGAGCAATGAGTTCCGAGCCGTACCTGCCCACGCAGAATGCCTTATGCAAAATAATGTCATCCGCCAAACACATACGCGTATAGGCACGCAATACGTTTGCATTGTACGCTCCAGCAAGACCTCGATCACTCGTAATAACAATCGACAGCACCGACTTGACTTCTTTACGGGCTTGAAAAAACGGATGTTCAGCAGCATCTGGAGTCGCAGCAAGCCGCTCTAGGACAGACTGTGCCGCAGTAATGTAGTCCTTGGCTCCAAATGCTTCGTCTTGCGCCCGGCGTAATTTGCTGGCGGCAACCAACTGCATGGCTTTTGTAATCTGCCTGGTGTTTCCAACCGATTTAATACGGCGCTTGATGATTTGTTGGGAACTCATACTAGTTATTTGCTAAATGATTTAGCAACTCCTGCGGCTATTTTTTGCACCCGTTCCAGTTCTTCGTCTGTTGGCTTGGTTCCGGCATTGATTGACTCATATAGCTTTGCCTCGTCCTTTTTAACCTTTGCAATCAGCGCTGCAATGGCAGCATAGACATCGGTTTCGACCAGATGATCGAGCGTACCACTGGTTGCGCCAATGAGGCTGACGACTTGCTCGCCAACACTGAGCGGATTGTACTGCTTTTGCTTGAGAACTTCTGTTAACAGACGACCACGTGCAATGCGCATCTTGGTGTCATCGTCAAGGTCGCTTGCAAACTGTGCAAATGCAGCAAGTTCACGGAACTGTGCTAGCTCCAGTCGCAATGTACCAGCGACCGCTTTTGTGGCTTTTGTCTGTGCGGCGCTACCAACACGACTCACACTCAGCCCCACCGATACGGCCGGTCGTATACCCTGATAAAACAGGTTTGTCTCCATAAAAATCTGTCCGTCGGTAATGCTGATGACATTCGTAGGGATGTAGGCGCTAATGTCTCCTGCTTGCGTTTCAATGATCGGCAGGGCAGTCAAGCTCCCAGCGCCAAGATCATCACTTAGCTTTGCGGCACGTTCAAGGAGGCGGGAGTGTAGGTAGAAGACATCGCCAGGATAGGCCTCGCGACCCGGCGGACGACGAAGCAATAGCGACATCTGACGGTATGCGACAGCATGTTTGGACAGATCATCATAGATGATCAGTGCATGTTGCTTGTTATCGCGAAAATATTCTGCCATGGCACAACCAGCGTATGGCGCCAAGTACAACAGGCTCGCAGGGTCGCTTGGACTTGTTGTCACAACGATGGTCTGATCCATGACGCCTTCGTTCTTGAGGCGCTCAACAAGTGCCGCGACCTTTGAACTTTTTTGGCCTATGGCGACATACACATTTATGACACCTGTTTTTTGGCGAGCTTGGTTGATCATCGTATCGATGGTAATGGCGGTTTTGCCGGTTTGGCGGTCACCAATGATCAGCTCTCGCTGTCCGCGACCAATCGGCACAAGGGCGTCGATGGCAGTGATGCCTGTGGCAAGTGGTTCGTGAACGCCTTTGCGATCCATCACGCCTGGAGCTGGTCGCTCAATTGCACCAGTTTTGCTTGTTTTGATCTCTCCAGCACCATCCAAGGGACGACCAAGTGGATCGACAACGCGGCCGATGAGCTCCGGGCCTACCGGCACCTCTAGGCTACGCGTCGTTCTGGTTACTCGTGCGCCAGCGCTCACACCCAATTCGGAGTCTAGTAATACTGCTCCAATCTCATCTTCGAGCAAGTTCAGCGCAAATGCTCGAGCAGTACCACCATCGGTCGTCTCGATTTCAAGCACTTCGCTAAAACCTGTTTGAGGCAAGCCATAAATCCAGGCAATGCCATCGCTCACACGAGTTACGATGCCGCTTGTCTTTAGTTCGGCCGCATTGCCGATGTCGGCAATCGCTTCTTCTAGATCGGCAGTTAATTTCTTGACATCTAACATAGCGTTTATTTCACTCCTTGAACAAAGTCAGTCAACTGCGTTCGAACACTTGCATCTAAGCTGCCCTGTGGTGTGTCAATCCGCACCCCGCCAATGTGGCCTGGATCAACCACCACGTCTAAGCCAACTTCTTTCGCGTGTGTTGCGAACTTAATATAGTTCTCGATCTGCTGACGAACGTCGTCGGTTATGGGTCGCGCCACTGTCACACGTGCCCACACCTCGCCGCGTTGCTGCAAAATATTGGCGACATCTTGCGTAACATACGAAACATCCCGCTTGCGGCCGTGCGTCGAAAGCCATGCCGCAACCTGACGCACAACGTTTTCACGATCCTGCTCGAGGTTGTTGACAATATAGTTAGCAAGTGCACTGCGCGACGTCACTGTATACCCTCGGCTTCTAGTTCTGCCAACGTACGACGTATCAATGCTTCGTCAATCGACCCTTGCAGCTTTGCCTGCAATACTCTTTCGGTGGCCTGGCTAACAAATTGCGCAGACCGTTTCTTGAGCTCGGCTTCGGCCTTTTCGACCTCACCCGATAGCTGCTCTCGAGATTCTGCGACTATTCGCTCTGCGCGCGCCTGAGCCTTTTGTTCGATCTTTGCTACTTCGGTAGCTGCTTGAGCTCGCGCCTCTTTCGAAATCGCATCGGCCTCTACGCGAGCAGCGCCTACAATTTGGTCTGCCTCCAGTCCAGCTAATTCGAGTTGTTTTTTTGCGAGTTCTGCACGCTCTAAGCCATCGGCAATCTCTTTGCGCCGCGCATCGATAACTGCGTACAACTTATTGATCGCGTATTTCTTGAGAAAAGCGACAACCAACAGAAACGTGATGAGCTGAAAGATAAACGAACGTACATCAAGCCCCAGCGCACCAATGCCAGTTGCTGGCTCTGCACTCGCAAATTGTACAAAATACTGTTGCAAAATAATCTCTCCTAATTTGTCGTAAACACAACCAGCAAGATGAAGACCATGATGGCGTCGACAAGGCCAGCCATAATAAGTGACATAGTTAGAATTTTACTTTGTGCCTCGGGGTTGCGACCAACCGACTGTACGGCAGATGAACCGATAAGCGCCAAACCTATGGCCGGTCCGAATGCACCGATTGCAATTGTTAGTCCTTTGATAAGTGCTGGGTCAATCTCTGTCATAGTACTCCTTTTAGTTGCTTGTTATGTCGTAGCCTGAGCACGTTCATGATGAACATCATCTGGCTTCGATCGCTGGCTGTGATCGCCGTGGTCAACAGGCGCAGTGCCCATTGCCAAATACACCGACGACAACATGATAAATATGTAGGCCTGGATGGCCGAGAAGAAAATCTCCATGAGTATCACTGGGAACGTACCGATGGATGCAAAATTACCAGACAAGTTAGCGATAACATGCAACAAAACCTCTCCCGCATAAATAACCCCAAACAAACGTAGCGCAAGGGTAAGCATACGGATAAATTCACCCATGATTTCAATGGTGCCAATAAAGAAGTTAATTGGATTCCACCATGGCGTCATTAGACTAAAATAATGTTTGATATGCCCAAAGAAGCCGCGCTCTTTAATGGCATAGTATTGGACCGTGCCAATACTAATGAATGCCAGCGCCAGCGTGCCATTAAGATCAGTCGTAAAAGGACGTAGCAGGGCAGCGCGGACACCAGGCTCAGACTCTATATAGATTGAGCCTCCCATGCCGGGCAATAGCCCTGCCAAGTTATTGAGCAAAATGAAAAAGAATAGCCCGACAAAAAGTGGCAAAAATTTGCGTGCGCGTTTTTCGTCGCCACTAAAGTTGTTTGTGATCGTGCCGAGTACAAATTCGGTAGCGGCTGTCACAAAAAAACCAAACTTAGACAGCGGACGTAGTTCTGTCTTGCGAGCAGCGATATAAAAGACACTGCACACTATGACAGCGACAACCACGCCCATAAGCATAGAGTTTGTAACAGCAAGATTGCCGACCGTAAAGACAGTTTCAGCAGCTAATTGCGCGCCGCCTTCGGACGCAAATAACAAAGGTGGCATTATGCATACCTCTGGGAAGTAGGCAATACCTGTCTACTGATGTTTATTGTGTATATACCCATTCGTTGTCTTTTAGTATATCAGAGATCGACCCCGAAACACTAGCGACGCAGATCACACGCAGCACCTCTACGCTGACATCGCATCATCGTCACGGCATCCGTACATCAGGAGGTGCGTACTTCTGTTTGTGATTCACGAAATGCATCCAATGCAAGGCCGATACTACTGAAATGTGGCATACGCGCAAACGCCCGTGACAGGCGATGGCTCCGGGTGACGACGGTCTGCAGTGGGCCTTTTACACGTGCAACCGCAAAAGTTATATGCCGGTCGTGAAGCTCGTCGATAAGATCTAGCAACATCTGTGCAGCAGTTGAGTCAACCGATGTAATCGTTTCAGCATCCCACAAAAACCATTGCACAGGCTGCTGAGCAGAGTCAATCAGCAACAAAACCCGCTCACGAAAATGATTGGCGTTGGCAAAGTACAAGGGTGCGTCAAAACGGTACATAACTAAGCCCGGCAATGGCTTTGCGTGCGAGGCGCGTTGCAAATCGTGCATCTGTCCATCTTCACCTATACCTAATTCGGCATCTGACGGAAACGCACTCTTGCGGATCAGATTGGCAATTGCCAAAAAGACTGCAAGCAACAAACCTTGCAGGATTCCCAAAAATGTTACACCTATGACCGTCATTATGGCCAACAGTGCTTCGCTCCGCCAAGCATGCCAAATAGAACGTAGCTCGGCATAATCGAACAAACGCGAAACGGCCAAAACGATAATTACGGCCAGGGCTGAAATGGGCAAATACCGTAGCAAGGGTGCAAGCACCAACAAAACAATTGCCACAACCGCTGCACCAAATAGCTGCGACACTTGGGTTTTTGCCCGTGAATCATGATTCACAGCCGTGCGTGCACCACTTGCCGCCGCCGGCATACCGCCAAATACCCCAGATGCGATATTTGCTACGCCAAGGCCAAAGAATTCTTGTGAAGCGTTGATCCTCTCACGCTGTTTTGCCGCAAACGAACGGGCGGTCGCAACAGTATTTGCATAACTTACCATCATAATTGCCATAGCGGGAATGATCAGATCTTGGATATCGTGCAGCTCCACACCAGGAAACTGCGGCAAGGGAATGCCTGTTGGAATAGTCCCGACAACTGCAATGCCATGATCGTCAAAGTCAAAAATAATCGACAGTGCAATTGAGCCGATTAGTATGACCAAACTGGCAGGAACCACCTTGACATACCGCTGAAA
>CAYRPO010000004.1:4395-7014 GCA_964426305.1 uncultured Candidatus Saccharibacteria bacterium | reverse complement strand
GTTAAAGCAGCCATGGCAGCATCTGGCCCAGCGATAACCTGTTTCGACGTGGTAAAGAGCGCGAACACCAACATAACCAATAGTGTCGTATATAGTCCAACAATCAAAGGCACTCCGGCCAGTTGAGCGTATGCCATGGCTTGCGGCACAGCAACGGCTGCAACCGTTACTCCGGCAACAATATCTCGTCGGATCCATTTTTTCTGATATGTTTTTAGTGTAGCGGCGATTGGCAGCAAAATACGCGGTCGTTGTAATTCATAGGGTATCATTTGCAACTATTGTATAGCAGCATAAGCGTCCTGTGTATGTATTTGATTGTTTCGAAAAAACTTCTCATGCTTTTCACATGGCACGGTATACTAGACTCTGATGAGACTGGGGCGCATACACACCATCGACATACTGCGAGGCATTTTTATACTCGTGATCATCATCGATCATCTTGAACGATTCCCAAGTGGCTTCGACATCGTAACGGGTCGCGGCCAATTATGGGTCAGTGCCGCCGAGGGCTTCTTTTTCGTGTCAGGCATGATGATCGGACTCATCAGGGGACGCAAGGATATAAAGAAGCCGCTGCGCGAAGTTGCTAAGACGCTGTCAAAACGAGCGTTCATTTTATATGGGTGGTGCGTTGGACTGACATTTTTCTTTACTTGGGTAACCCTGCAAGGGTTCACTGGCAGCTACATAAAACCAGGCTTATGGCAAGGGCCAATCAGCGACATGATCAACCATGCGCTCAGTCTGCAATACGTGTATTCGTGGGCAGATTTTCTAAAATATTATGCAGTCTACTTACTTTTTTCTATTCCAACCATCTGGCTTTTGCGCAAAAACTGGGCATGGGCCATAGCGCTCGCGTCTGTCGTAGTGTGGTGGGGCGGAGGACATAGTGAATTCCAGAACTGGCAACTGCTGTTTTTTGGCGGCACCATCGCCGGGTGGTACTGGCAAAAAATCGTACAATATGCCAAACAAACACCTGCAATTGTCAGGCACATGCACTATCCGCTGGTTCTTGTGACACTTGCCGCTAGCGTTGTTGTGGAGCAAGGCAGCATAACGCCACACCTATCTGTAAGCTTGCAGCCACTGTTCGACAAAACCGACATGCTACTACCACGCGTTGGTATGTTTGTATTGTGGTTTAGTGCACTCTACCGTTTCGTATCGACACACGAAGCACTGCTACACAAAAAGACAGGTTGGTTCTTTGAGACGCTCGGGCAAAACTCGCTGTACTGCTACATACTGAGCAGCATACTAATCTTTGCGGCGCACATATATATACCTGCCGGACAACCAATCTATGTCAATTTTGTAATCACACTGCTTTGCATTGTGCTGGTATGGCTTGCGGCACGTAAACGTTTTTTGTTCAAAATAATTCCCAGATAATGCAAAAGTCACAGTCATGGTGCTTATGGTATGATGAGACAAATCTATGATGAGCAATAAAATCAAAGCTCTACTTTTTGTACTCTTTTTTGGCGGACTGCTGCTTGCCGCCGGTTTGTATGTTCACAACACAGACATCGCCATTCTAGACCCCGCCGGAACAATTGCCGCAGAACAGCGGAATCTGTTAGTTTTTGCAACCGGCTTGTCTATGCTTGTTGTACTGCCAGTATTTGTGCTTACCGCTGTCATTGCCTGGAAGTATCGCGAGAGCAACAAAAAAGCGACCTACAGGCCAGAGTGGGACGGTAGCGCAAAGGCCGAGGCAGTTTGGTGGGGCATTCCTATTGTGATCATTTTGATTCTATCTGTTGTGACCTGGCAAAGCACTCACAAGTTGGATCCGTATCGACCGCTTGACTCAAATGCAAAACCGCTTGTAGTACAAGTTATCGCGCTGCAGTGGAAGTGGCTGTTTGTATATCCTGAGCAAAACATTGCTTCGGTCAATGCCCTTCAAATACCAGTTGACAGGCCAATCGAATTTCGTATTACATCAGACGCTCCCATGAACTCATTCTGGATTCCTCGTCTTGGCGGCCAAGTATACGCGATGTCTGGCATGCAAACCAAGTTGCACCTTATGGCTACCGAAATCGGTACCTTCCAAGGTTCGTCGGCTAATCTGAGCGGTTCAGGTTTTGCGGACATGACATTTAGTGTCAAGGCAACGACACAGTCTGCATTTGACGATTGGGTTACTTGGGTACAGCGCTACTCGCAACCACTTAACCATTCCGACTACCTTGTCTTGGCGGAGCCTTCCGACAAACAGGCAGTCATGTATTTTGCGCCAGTCGAAGACGGTCTGTATACTACAGTATTAGACTCATATATGGCGCACATGCCGCATGAAACACAAACGCAGACCATGAATTCGTCAGAAGGGGATCACGAATAATGCTTGGACGACTGAACCTTGAAGCTTTTCAGCACGATATTGTCGTGATGGGTGGCGTGGCAGGTATGTTCTTTGGGCTCGTTACAATTGTCGCCGTGTTAACATATTTCAAAAAGTGGGGCTGGTTGTGGCACAACTGGATCACGTCACTTGACCCAAAAAAGATTGGCGTCATGTACATCGTTGTCGCTGTCATTATGTTGCTTCGCGGCATCATGGATGCGGCAATGATTCGAACACAGCAGATTTTGGGC
>CAYRPO010000004.1:2473-4295 GCA_964426305.1 uncultured Candidatus Saccharibacteria bacterium | reverse complement strand
GTTGCTTCGCGGCATCATGGATGCGGCAATGATTCGAACACAGCAGATTTTGGGCACTGGCACAGGCCATGAGTTGCTAAGCTCTGATCATTTTCAGCAGGTCTTTTCGGCACATGGTACCATTATGATCTTTTTTGTGGCTATGGGCCTGATGTTCGGTTTGATCAACCTGGTCTTGCCGTTGCAACTCGGTGCACGCGATGTTGCATTTCCGTTTCTGAACTCGATAAGCTTTTGGCTATTCGCCGCAGGCATGGTACTGGTAAATATGTCACTGGCGATTGGTGAGTTTGGGGCAGCCGGATGGCTCGCGTACCCACCACTGTCGGAACTGCAATACAGCCCAGGTGTTGGCATCGACTACTGGATCTGGAGTTTGCAAATAGCTGGAATTGGCAGTTTACTTTCGGGTGTTAACTTCTTTACGACAATCATCAAAATGCGAGCACCCGGTATGACACTTATGAGAATGCCAGTCTTTGCCTGGAGCGTACTTGGCAGTATGGCGCTCATCTTATTTGCATTTCCCATACTAACCGCTACACTCGCTATGCTTTCGCTTGATCGCACCATGGGTATGCATTTCTTTACTTCAGACATGGGTGGTAACGCCATGATGTACATCAATCTGATTTGGGCCTGGGGACATCCAGAGGTGTACATACTCATTTTGCCTGCATTCGGCATCTTCTCGGAAGTTGTTGCCACCTTTAGTCGCAAGCGGCTGTTCGGATACAAGTCTATGGTTGTTGCAATTTGCGCTATCACATTCTTGTCATTCATTGTGTGGCTACATCACTTCTTTACTATGGGTGCCGGTGCCGACGTGAATGCATTCTTTGGCATAATGACCATGATCATCGCCATACCGACCGGTGTAAAGGTCTTTAACTGGCTGTTCACCATGTACCGTGGACGCGTGCGCTTTTCGACCCCCATGCTTTGGTTCCTGGGGTTTGTTGTGACCTTTACTATCGGCGGCATGACCGGCGTGCTTATGTCGGTTCCATCGATCGATTTTCAAATGCACAACAGTCTGTTTCTTGTGGCGCATTTTCATAACATGATCATAGGTGGCGTTGTCTTTGGGTACCTGGCCGGGTTCACGTATTGGTTTCCAAAAATATTTGGGTTTAAGCTCAACGAACGGCTGGGACGCTATGCATTTTGGTGCTGGCTCACCGGCTTTTTGCTAGCCTTTGTACCACTGTACATATTGGGTATGATGGGTGCCACGCGTCGACTCGATCATTACGATCCATCGACTGGCTGGCAAGGGCTTTTCATTATATCGGGCATAGGCATACTGGTCATCCTTATAGGTGTTGGATTCCAAGTGCTACAAGTCGGCTACAGTATCTGGAAGCGGCATGAGAACAAAGATATGACTGGCGACCCATGGGACGGACGAACATTGGAGTGGTCAACCGCTTCTCCGGCTCCGGTATACAATTTTGCCCACATTCCACAGGTAAGCAGCCGCGATGCCTGGTGGGAGACAAAACAAGCCGGCAACGCCTCGCACAATGCGCCATACGAAGACATTTTCTTACCAAAGAACACACCCATGGGGCTGTTCATCGCCGTGGCGGCTGGCACGTTTGGATTCGCAGTCATCTGGCATATATGGTGGCTCGCGGCCCTTGGCCTGTTTGGGATCATTGCCCTTGTCGTCATACGGTCTACCAAGCAAGAAACCGAGTTATGCATTCCAGCAGAAACCGTAGCCCACATCGAAGTTGGGCTACGCAAGAAACGAGGGGTGCGCGCATGAGTCATACGACACACACAGAAGCAGCCAACAACGACGACAAAACTCAGT
>CAYRPO010000004.1:0-2373 GCA_964426305.1 uncultured Candidatus Saccharibacteria bacterium | reverse complement strand
CGCATGAGTCATACGACACACACAGAAGCAGCCAACAACGACGACAAAACTCAGTTTGGGTTTTGGATTTACCTCATGACCGACTGTGTTGCTTTTGCCACACTGTTCGCGACCTATGCAGTCCTGCGACATGCAACAGCTGGCGGTCCTACTGGTGGCGAGCTCTTTAGTCTGCCATACATCCTTCTAGAGACCATACTGCTGCTTACTAGCAGCTTTACTGCTGGACTAGTTATGTTGGCGGCACGGCAAAAAGACACGGCCAAAACAGTACTCTGGCTTTTTGTAACCATGTTCCTCGGTATGGCATTTTTGACAATGGAGCTGACAGAATTCAGCAAGCTTGTGCATGACGGCGCAAGTTGGCATACGGCAGGCTACTGGTCGGCGTACTTTACACTTGTCGGCACTCACGGTGCACACATTACCATCGGACTCATCTGGGCCAGTGTTCTAGCGTGGCGTTTGCTGACGCACGACTTTGAAGCGGGTAGCTTACGTCGCCTTGGTCTCTTTAGTATGTTTTGGCACTTCCTAGACATAGTCTGGATCTTTATATTTAGTTTTGTATACCTTTTGGGGGTCCTCTAATATGCCAACGTCGCACAAATCACAAACCGAGCACGAAAAACAAGGCAGCCTACGGTCATATGCTATTGGCTTCGCATTGTCATTGTTCGCGACAGTTACTGCATACGCTTTGGTTGTATCGCACGTAGACAGCTCACACAGTGAACTGTCGCACCGCGGATTGAGCTTTGCAATACTTGGCTTGGCAATCGTACAGCTCATAGTGCAGGTTGTATTTTTCCTACACTTGGGTCGAGGCACAAAACCACGATGGAATCTCATGGCATTTCTATTTATGATACTCGTCGTCTTTATCGTAGTTGCAGGATCAATCTGGATCATGTCGAGCCTGAACTACAACATGACCCCGAATCAAGTTGAAGAATATATCTTTAACGAGGAGCGGATCGACCCACGGTGAGTCGTGATTACTACTTTATGACTAAGCCCGGTATCGTCCGGGCAAATGTCATGACGGCAACAGCTGGGTACTTACTGTATGGGTTTGTGTCATTCGTTATATGGCGTTTTTTTGGTACGCTTGCCGGCATTGCACTTCTGATCGCAGGTGCCTGCGTGTTAAATAACTACTTCGACAGACGCATCGACGCCCACATGTCACGCACAAAAAAACGGGCGCTTGTTACCGGTTCGGTGCAGCCTGGCCATGCACTGCTGTTTGCTGGCGTGCTTGAAGTAGTTGGCTTTGTGCTGCTATGGACCTGCAGCAATGCAGCAACAGTACTACTAGGCGCGATCGCCGTTGTGTCATATGTTGGCGCATACACATGGTCCAAGCGGCATACGTGGCATGGCACACTCATAGGCAGCATACCTGGTGCATTGCCACCGGCAGCGGCATATATTGCAGCATCTGGCGGCCCTGATGCCGTTGCCATAGTGCTGTTTCTAGTCATGATCGCTTGGCAGATGCCGCATTTTTATGCCATTGCCATTTTTCGCAAGAACGACTATGTCGCGGCACACATTCCCGTCATGAGCACCGTCAAGACAATGCGAACAACCAAGATGTTTATAGGTGCCTATATGATACTTTTTGCGGCGCTGTCACTCTGCTTGCCACTGTACGCTGGCAATAACAATGTCTATATGGCCGTTATGACGATGACTTCGCTTGGCTGGCTTGTGGTTGGGCTTCAGGGCTTTCGCGCTACCGACAACGAACGATGGGCCAAAAAAGTTTTTGGCAGTTCGCTTGTTGTCTTGCTGGCGTGGAGCGCTATGTTGTCATTGTATGTAGTACTGTCATAAAAAATGTCATATACTGTTACTCATGATTCTTATGCTTCACATACTCATAGCGCTCAGTAGTGTTGTCGTAGCAGGCTTGTCATATGCTAAACCAAGCCACACGACAGTTCAAACTGCCTCCGGGTTGGCCTTGGGGACCCTTGCTAGTGGAACATATCTAGTTGTAAGTGAACGTGCCCCACTGATGCACGCTTGCGTCAGTGGACTTATATACTTCAGTCTTGTCAGTTTTCTGGTGATCACTGGATCACGAAGGCTCGCTCACCAAAACAATCGCTAAATACAACTGCACTACTATTCCTTAATTTTCGAAGTATATATTGCTACATTTTTTGATTTTTTTCGCTACTAATGGCATACAATATACCACGATAGACCCACCAGTAGTCCACGCGTGAGCCACCGTGACCCACGCTTCAAAAAACAGAGAGGGCAGTCCCTTGGAAGAGAGACATGTTTCCGGTGAATTCGGTGGCGTTCCATACCTCATTGAAGACCGCAGATTGGTCATTCGGCATTTACTGCTGACAG
>CAYRPO010000003.1:26667-33882 GCA_964426305.1 uncultured Candidatus Saccharibacteria bacterium | reverse complement strand
CCACGTAACTTCTCAACCTCTGCCTTTTCTTCGACAAGTACCTGTACCAATCCATGTCGATCACGAATATTGATAAAATTCAGGCCACCGAGTAATCGCTTTTTGTGTATCCAGCCACTTACCGATACTCTTTTTCCGATATGCTCTTTTACGTCACCACTGAGTGTTCTCTTCATCTAAAACTCCAAAATTAAACAAATACCTGTCGCTCTTTAAACTTGGGCCCCTTGCAGTCTGCTTGCGCGTCTACAAACAGCTACCGACCCAGACGTTCATATTGAATTGTGTGCCTCTAAATGTCATTGGCATCATTATAACACCTGTTGGCCCCTAGACGTGCTCACCGACATGTGCCTTGTGTTTGGCGGTTGCCGTATGCGCCGCAACAGCTCGCATATCATCAAATTGATCAAATTCATCCCGGATCGGCGAACCGATCACCTGCTCAAGCACATCCTCTATTGTCAGAATACCTACTACATCCTCAAATTCGTTTACGACCACAAACATATGATGCTTCGTGCGTAAAAAGCCTTTTAGCGCATGGTCAAGTGTTTGCTGTTCGTTGACGTAATACACATCAGGCCGCATAACTTCACTGACAGGTTTTGGCTGCTTGATGCGTGCCGCATCCTTCAGATAGAGCGTTCCGACAATATTTTGATTACTACCCTGGTAGACTGGCATACGCGAATGCCCGGCCGTATGCATTTCCCCCAAGACAACTGGCGTCAACGTTTCTTCGGCACTCACAAAAAACACTGCATTCAAAGGAGTCATGTGGTCACCGACAAGTTTATCTCCAAACAATAAGGCGTTTTCGGCAATTTTCAGCTCATCTTTACTGACATGGTCAAATTCTTCGGCATTGTGGTGCAGGATCTCTACAAGCTCGTCTTTGCTCTGGATCAACAAAAGTGGCTCAGGCTGTATCCAGCGACCGATCCATTTCTCGAGCCACTTCAAGACAGGAAAAAACAGTCTCAGTATTTTTTCAACATACGGACTCACGATAGCGGCCATGTGCAGGCTTGGTTTTGGACGACGCGTCCAGGGCAATACAGCATGGATTGTCACTATCAATGGCACATTCACAAGAATAGTAAGCCAAGAGCCAACCATACTGTGCAGCACCAAGATAATGCAGGTTGTTAGAAAACCAAGAATAGACCAAAGTAATATCCAAAGCTGCATGCCATACGCCCGTACCGGGTACACAACGACAGCGTCAGGGTTGCCAGCTCGAGCTTGGCGTTTCAGTTCCGTGATACTCATATACTCGAAACTGCGTACAAGCAAAATGCCATAGAGCGTTAGGCATAGCAGTAAAACGAAGGCGATTATGGTCAGAGTCATACGACTAGTGTACCTTAAAGCTGGTATACTATAGAAACATTAGCGGAGACAGACATGGATAACAGATTTTTAGTAGTGCTTGGCGTAGTCATACTGAGCCTTGGCGGCTTATTTATACTGACAAGCAATAAGTCAAGCGCGCCAAGTACGAGCGGTGGTGGATCGGTGAGTAGCCATTCAGTTGGCGGTAACGCGAAAAACGTCGAGGTCATAGAGTACGCTGACTTTCAGTGCCCTGCGTGTAGCTTGTTTCATCCTGTCACGAAACAACTACAAGAAAAATACAAAAACGATATCAAGTGGACGTTCCGACATTTTCCACTAGAGCAGTTGCATCAAAATGCTCGCGCGGCGCATCGTGCCGCAGAAGCTGCTGGCCTGCAAGGCAAGTTCTTTGAGATGTATGACCAGCTGTTTTCGCAACAGTCGGCATGGGAGTCAATACCCGATCCGCGCGGCGTATTCAAAAACTATGCTGAACAGCTTGGACTAGATGTCTCCAAATATGATACTGACTACGCAAGCGAAGCGGTGAATAGTACGATCAATGCCGACAAGAACGAAGGCACGCAAAAAGGTGTTGAAGGTACTCCAACATTCTTCATCAACGGCAAAAAAATGAACAACCAAGATATCGATTCATTCGAAAAATTCTCAGCGCAAATCGACGAGGAAATTAAGACATCTACAACAGATTAGCAGACCATTCGCAAAACCTACTATCGTCGTTGAGCGCCCCAAGGACGGTAGTAGGTTCGGCAGTCAAAAAATTAATATTCAATATAAACACGCCACGAAGGCAACTTGCGAACTACTTCTATGCGCTGCAGACGAGAAGCCGCAACGCGAATTTTGATTGACATTTCTCCACCTTTTGAATATTTTTATCTCTTGCCTATATTTGAGGCTTTTCTTGAAGACCAGTGCATTCTACTATGCTTACGCTTGCGTTGTCAAGACATGCAACAATACTGTACAATGAAACTGAACTCTCAAAAATCAATATGCACGATAATGTTTTTACCGAACTCGCAATCATCATTGCCATAGGGGCTGGCATATCTTTGCTGATGCGCGTCATCAGACAGCCACTAATTATCGGCTACATCTTGACTGGGTTAGTTGTTGGACCGGCGCTGCTGAACGTCATAGACAAAAACGATACTATTGAGGTTTTTTCCGAAATAGGTGTTGCGTTGCTGTTATTTATAATCGGGCTTGGTCTCAATCCAAGGGTCGTCAAAGAAGTTGGTAAAGTTTCCTTGATTACGAGTATGGCGCAGATGGCATTCACGACCTCAGTAGGCTATATTGTCGGCCAAGCACTCGGTTATACCCGAACTGAAAGTATCATCATAGGACTTGGACTTGGTTTTAGCAGTACAATCATCATTCTGAAGCTACTCAACGACAAAAAAGAGCAAAATCGCCTCTACGGCAAGATTGCCATAGGTATGCTTCTGATCGAGGACATCGTCGCTACGCTCGCTTTGGTCTTCGTCACCGCACGTAGTAATGGTAGTTTTTCGACTGTTGCCTTGAGCTGGCTCGGATTGAAAGCGTTTCTGCTAGCAGTTCCTATCTACCTGATTGGCTCATACGTACTACCGCGATACACAAAACTAATCGCTGGTAGCCAGGAGTTTTTGTTCTTGTTTGCAATCGGTTGGGGCTTTGGTATCGCCGCACTGTTTGAGGCCCTTGGATTTTCGATTGAAATTGGTGCCCTGTTTGCCGGAGTTGCGCTCGCGACTTTACCATACTCACAAGAAATTGCGTCGCGACTACGTCCACTACGAGACTTCTTTGTAATTGTGTTTTTTATAGCACTCGGCACTCGATTGTCTTTCGATGATCTCGGCATAGTACTGATTCCGGCAATTGTGCTTAGTGTCGTTGTTATTACTGCAAAGCCGCTCATTACCATGGCACTGCTTGGTCTCCAAAGCTATACAAAAAGCACAAGCTTCAAGACGGGGAGCGCTCTATCGCAAATCAGCGAATTTTCATTGGTGCTGGTCATATTGGGCGCACAGCAAGGCATAGTCCGCGAAGAACTCGTTGGCGTCATGACGCTCGTAGCACTCATCACAATCACCGTGACATCGTATGCAATTGTATATAACAACCAGCTTTATGCTTTATTTGAGCGGAATATGATGCTATTTGAGCGGCGTAAAACACACCCAGAGCAGCAACCAAAACACCACTACGATATGATCTTGTTCGGCTACAATAAAGGCGGTCGAGAGTTCGTGAAAATGATGGAGCAACTCAAAAAACGATTTATAGTTGTTGACTACGACCCCGATGTGATCGACATATTGGATCGGAAAGCAATTCCCTACATCTACGGCGACGCAACTGATATGGAGCTCCTACAAGAAATTAACCTGTCGAACACGAAGCTAGTAATTTCGACTATGTCAGACCACGAAACGAATCTGTTTTTGGCAAAATACATCGAAGATATGACGCCACATACTGTTTTTATTTGCGCAGCAGACGGCGCCAGCCAGGCATCGGAACTATATGAAAAAGGCGCAGACTACGTCATGCTGCCGCACTATGTCGGTAGCGAAAAGATTAGTTCGTTCATACGGCGCAACGGCTTCAATAAGTCAGACTTTCGCGCATACCGTGAAAAACATCTGCAATACTTGGAGACACATTACACATAAGGCACAAAAGACGCCTATCTGCCCTTTTTTGGTGAACCAAAAAAGACCTCGTGCAACAGATCGGTCGTTGTCTGTGCTTGTGCAGTTTGCTTCACTCGGGCTTTTTGGGCATATTTACCCACAGTCATGGCACCACTAGAGTAAGCCGTACAGTTTCTATTAGCGCAACCCAGCCACACCTTGTTTTTTGTGTCATAGGGGGCCACAACCTTCATGCAACAATGCGGACACTCGGTTGCTCGCATGACAACGTGGTCGGGATTCAATGGCATGTCAGGTCGTGTAAATGACAATGAATGGTTGGCCAATGAGTCGCTTCCGGCCTCTTGGGCATCGATCGAACTTTGTCCACTGCAGCCACCATATGTCTTGCCCTGATCGGCAGCCGCTTTGCCGTCGGCACTCATCATCGAAGACACTGTAGACGCGCTATAATCCATGTCATTTTTTCGGGCAACAAACAATGTATGTCGTGCCTCAAGCGCCGCCTTTGCATTATAGAAAATATTGTTTATGAGTCGGTTGGCTTGTTCTTGGGAAGTTTGTCGAGGTATTGCTCGCAAGTCTGCAATGACCTGGCTTACGATTACCTCGTGACGAAGCACAAATGTGTTTGCTTCTATCGTACCGCCGTCGGGACGACCATTTGTATGTATGTTTCCAGTTTCGGTGTATAGCAGTGTATCCATGCCGGCGGCAAGCGTGTCTAACAGAGAGTCGGCAGATACTCCGGTGTATCGACGACGCATAGCAAGCAACTGCTGGGCCGTTTCATGGCTAGTACCCAGGACTGTATTCCAGCGCGCTACCGAAGCGTGGTCGACAGACTGGATTCGCTCTTCAATACCGTCGATAATTTTAGTGTAGGCACGAGCATATGAACGACTAATGTCCGGACGAAAGCCCTCATGCCGTACAGCGTCGTGGGACGCATTTTCTGGCATTGCACTTACGACTACCATGACATCGCCAGTTGTTGCGGTATCGTAAAATTCCGCGAGCGCATCATGTTCTTCGGCTTCAACGCGCGCAAAATCCGCAAACCATTGCAAACTTGGATCTTCGTCTGCCCTAGCTTGTGTTAATTCTGCCCATATGGCCGCACTCGTAGTCATGCTTCTGCCATCCACATCCAGAACATGACCATCACGCACACGCAGCCGTATTGGTGATTTACCAGTGCGCATTTCACTGTCTAGGCTTTCAGCCAACTCTGTCACTACCTGATCCTTTAGGTGCTCAGCAGACGTTCTGCGCTCATGGAGGAGGGCAATCATACCAGCATAACGCAAAAGCTTATCTGGTCGAGTTCGGAGTGGTTCGCGTTCAATTGTGGCTTGTCTCATAAAAAATACACCTACCGAGAGCCAAGAAAGTAGGTGTATGAAAATACGGTCTACGCTTCGTTCCTGCTCGGGAAATTAGAAGTTAGTGACTGTATCTGACTCCCGTCTTAGTTGACGGATTACAGTTGCGGCACAGTTCGCGAATTACACGCGATTCCAGTCATATTGTTATGTCAAAAGTACTGGTCTTAGTATACAGGCAATCTATATGACTTTAAAGTTTTTGACCACTTCTGGTAAAAATTGCAGATCTGCCTGAACATTTCGGTCGATATATACGAAGAAAAACTTATGTACAGCGTCCTTGCTATTCTTAACCGACACACCATAACCCTCTTCGGCACTCGCCGTTGCGACTTTTCGATCCAGCTGTTTCAGGTCGCATTCAAAAACAACGCCCTGCCACTTGGCCTGTACGTAGTCAGGCTTCGCGGTACCGGGCTTTATGTTTGGAGGGGTGCTAAAGCTAGCACAATCTTCACTCGTGACGGCCGGAACGATCATTTTGCCAACAACAGTTACGGGCAGTAAATGATTGATCGGAAGGTCTTTTGGTAAAACATCTACATATATGCGCAGCGACCTGTTGTCAAAGTTTTTCTGTGTATTTTGATACTCAAAATACACGCTGTCGCTGACTGGATTTTTACGACCTTTTGACTGCCATGTCTTCGGTAATTTGACCGTATAAAAATCTGTCGTATGCTCTACGAGGACTGTCTGGGCGGCATCGGACTGTGTAATAGTACTGTTGATGACCGCCGTTTCTGTAGTAACACCGCGCAAAAAATACCACCAAAATCCAGCAACCAATACAAGCAAACAGCAGAATATAATACCCATAAAGCCTATAAGACCTCGGCGTTTTTTCTGTCTTTTAGCGGCTGTATACATAACAGCGGTCAACCCTACTGCGCCGCAGGCGGAGCAATTACTACGACCAAAGATGCGCCGTTGCCTGGCTTCTTTTCTTCGGCGGGCAGTTGACCGACCGTAAGCCCTAATTTACTAGCCAACTCCTGAGCAGCCTGAGCGTTATTGCCAGACAAGTCTGCGACATAGCTTACTGCACTCGGAGCCACCGGGGCTTGCTTTGAGACGACATCGACATTGAGCACTTTAGCATAAACCGACTTTTCAGTGTCAGATTGCTTGTCTGCTGGAGCGATAATCGCAAGTTTAATTGGGTTTGCTGCAGCAATAAAGTTATTATAGTTGTCAGTTCGGACAATTCGACTCTCGCCAGGACGGTAGATAATCGCCTGATCACCTTTTTGATACGCCAGCACAATATCGCCGTTCTGGGCTTGGTCAAAAAATTTCTTTACTGCCGGCGCATTGCCAAGCTTGTCTTTGTCTTTGACGGCTATAATCGTTGGTTTTTCGTCTTTTGGCAAATTGATCAATTTTGCGACCGCATCAATTGTACGTTGATTCCGCTGATCTTCGGTCATCGTTGCCTCAGCGTATTTGCTTTGGAGTCGTTGATATTGCACAAAATAGAAGCCGCCAAACAATACTAAGGCAACAAAAAGAATACCACCTGTAATTGGAATCATTTTTTTTGCCTTTGATTTCTTGACAACCGCACGTTCGGCTTTTTTTGACGCCATGTCCTCACCTTTTTTGCTTATGCTTGCTGTTGACTATTATACGTTGAAGTGCCTGTTTCGCAAACCTCATGGTGTGCTTGCAATCGACACCGGGCCGACATCGACAATTTTATCGATACTTGGGCGGTAGATGATGATGCGTTTATTTTTCTGATACACAAGTACTTTGTCTCCATTCTCGCTCACCTTCAAGAACTCGGTCGTAACCTGGCTCTTGTC
>CAYRPO010000003.1:0-26567 GCA_964426305.1 uncultured Candidatus Saccharibacteria bacterium | reverse complement strand
CTTTGTCTCCATTCTCGCTCACCTTCAAGAACTCGGTCGTAACCTGGCTCTTGTCAGTTACAGTAAATAGAGCAGGCTCCTCGTCTACTGGCAAAACAAACAGTTCGCCAACCAGAGATTTAATCACACTGACCTCATTCAGATCCGGAGCACTGCGTTTTTGCACAAACCACCACAAAACACTAGTCGCAATACATGCACTCACAAGCAGAAAAATACCCACATACAGCAGCCGTTGGCGCCCCTTGCGCTTTGTGCGTTGCGACGGTGAGGGAGTTGGTTTTTGTTGCTGCAGAAGTACATCATGCATGGTTTTCATGACTAATTATCCGTTTCGATATACTGTGATATAACGTCTATACCAACCGCAGCGGCCGTTGTGCCGTTGTTGATCCAGACCTGTGGACTCATGAGTGTCGTGTTGGCAGGCATATTAGCAGTGATACTACCTTCATAAAAATCACCGGTGTTGAGGCGCTCAATGGAAAAGTACACCGTCGTATCATTGGGTGGCAAAAAGACTCTGAAATCATACATATCGGTATTGGCGGTATTGCATGGAAAGGCACCTGTTAAAGCAGTTTTTGTTGCTGCTCCAGTGCCGTCGTTACTCATAAAAGTAAACTGCGTGTCGCCTGTGTCACACCCAAACCCAAGCAGATTAAACAGGGTTGATGGATTGGCGTTAGCAAGTGCTGCAGTGGTAGCCGACATGCCAACAAAGGAGCGCATATTTGCTTGGGTCTGGCTAATGCCGGCCCGGGCGACATAGTAATACCCCCCCAGCCCAGCAGCATTGCCTGCCCAGAACTGACCGAGATTATGACGAATACCTGCTGAACTTCCTGCAGTACCGGCCGATACGTAGCCGACACGACGGGTAGATGTAAACAGATTTGTCGTTGCAACGTTGCGAGTTGTGGCCGTACCACCCACCGAGTTGCCAAAGTTGACTGCCGTCACCGTTGTGCCATTGCCCTGTGCAGTCCACCAACCAATCTTGTTCGCAAATATAGACGGCTGCAGAGTTGTGCTTACGCCGCTGGGGCCACGAATCTTCAGTAACGTACGCCCGGCAGTTGTTTGGGCATATACCCTAAGCGTGCCGGCTGCTGGGGTCGACGGATCGTCCATATCAGCAAGTTGTATGCCACCCGATGCTATGTCAGCACCAATATCAAAACCACTGGCAATACGCATGCCAATCTCAGACCCAGCACCTTGTGCGGTTGGGCCTTCGATCTTGATCCCATACGATGTTACGCCACTGACAGGCCCGGTAGCGTTTGCCACAATTCGCATACCACTCCACACACCACCAGACGTTCCACCTGGCGTATGATCTATTCGCAGACCACTCGCTTCAACATTTGCATTTCCGCCAACATAGTTGACGCTCAAGCCGTTGACACCGGCAGTAGTAACCGGCTGGCCTGCATTCGTAATACTAACTTGATCTGTGGTAGGCGCACTTGTAGCGGTGAATGTGGCACTACCGCTGTTAGATATGCCAAATACAGTTGCACCGTTGCGTTGTAAGTCGAGTAGGCTTGCTGTCGCACCTGTTTTGTTAACGGCGATCGATGCATTGGTCGTTGAACTGTCTACCTGCAGCCCTTGCGCAAGTTGTACAAAATTGTTCGATGTTAGCCCCGCAAGTCGATCACTGTTAAAGGCATACGGCGCAGCGGTAAAGCGAATGCGCGGTGTCATTTCGGCATCAGCACCAACTTTTATGCCCAAATACAGATCGGCACTGTTAAAGTCTACACTGCCCGGCAACGCCGTAACGCTACCAAGTGCAACATTAAAGATGCCATTCCCGTTGGCAATTGTGACATTTTGCGTTTCAGTCCAAACGGCCGAACCACCGCTGCTAACGCTATACAGGCTAAAGACAATTGAATAGCTGCCATTGGCAACATTGACACCGGTTGAAGGATTGGTCAGCTTTCCTTGAAAATTGATCTGCGGATTAATTGCGGCGCTGGCGCTATGTGGCCAAAAGCAAACAGAGGCTATCACTAGTAGTATGACGCCCAACGCAAAGATCCGCAGTATCCCTCGTGTTTGTCGCAGCATTTCTAAGCACTAGCATAGCATTTTTCACCGCAAAACACTGCACTCTTTTTATGGTTTTTCACGTACGCTTTTTGTTTACTACAACGTCGTTGACGACCTTTTTTGTGACAACTGGCTTTGTCGATGCCGAACTCATCGTACCTGCGAGTAAAATAGCCTCAGCTCGATTCTTTTTTTGTTTTCGTTTTTTTCCAAAATGAACGGCTACGAGTATGGCCAGTCCAGCCAGCAGCAAGACAATAAGCAGCGGTGGAACGTAATATTGAGAGATTGTGACAGTATGTTGTTCTGCCGAACCATCGGCCCGGTATAGCACGTTTGTAGTATATATCCCCGGAAGCGCCACGATTTTTTTTCGAGTAAGGTTTGTTCTAATGACAGTCGTCTCGTTTGGCAATATACCGATCGATTCCGTATTTGCGACACCATTAGCAACAATACTCTTAAGGCCCACTGTCGTGATCGCAGCTCGAGGCACAACTAGAACATTGCCTGAGTTGCGAAAGCTTGTGTCGACCGTGGTAGGAAGACGAAAAATCGATCCATTTGTCTTGACTTGCGTGGCGTCGACACGCTGCACTGCACCGTCGAGTTTCGTGACAAACATACCAACGCTGACAGCAGCTTGCAAACCAATCTGGCTTTGATTAGCATTTGTCTGCCTTATGGTAATTGCGCCATAGTGACCGCCCGGCGACAGTTGCTCTGAGTTCTGAAAGTAGACCATGATGTCCGCCGTTGCACCAGGACCAACGGTAATAATGTTTGGCTGGAAGCTTATGATGCCGCCGAATAATGGATCAATATCGCCCGAAGGCACTAAGCGACCACCTTGTTGCTGCAGACCACCTAGCGTCGCGACAAGCTCTACGTCGCTTGAAAAATTGTTTTGTACTACTATTCGAGCTGAGGCGTCTGGGTGTGCACTGCTTATCGCAACATCAATGAGTGCCGGAGTGACAACTAATCCGCCGCGCTGTTGTTCGGCAGAAACCATATGCGTTCCAAAAAACAAAAACACTATCAAAAAAAATGCGCTGCTATTCTGAAGTATGCGAGTCTGCATGGTGTGTACCTCGACGTTTCGTCAGCTTCCTAATATGAAACAGCTTGTTAGCTACAGCATACAGGCCAATACCTATCAGCCCAAGCACAACTATGGCAGCAATTATGAGCTTCCATGGAAGTACCCAAAACTCGACTGTCGCCTCGAGTGGAACATCGCGTTGTCCGTCATTGTATACAACCACCGCCTTAGCCGTATAACGGCCAAAACGAAACTTGTCTAAATTGGACCAATCCCAGATTAGGTTTTTCGATTGTTGTGCATTAACCGCATCTTGATGAGACTCATATACAGGAAATCCATTTGTCCAAGTCGTCGTAAATGTTCGTGACGTATTGGGCAAAACAGAACCATTCATGGCATTAACCGGTAAGGTATCTATGGGGTTCACGTCCTTTGCGCGCCGTTGAATATAAATCGTGCCATAGGGCTGAGCTATTGTATTGCCGGTGTTTTTCAACTTAATTTCGAATTCTGTTGGCAAGTACTCATATATTCGCCTGGAAGCCGTAAAGCTTTCAAGCTCGAACGACCGTGTAGCGCCCTCACGATCAACATTTAGTAGCGTAAAGACCGCAACAGATCCACGCAGTGCAGTACCCCCTGTACTGGCCGGTTCATTGGCTCGTGAAATAACAAGTGCAAATGCATAACTAAAGCCAGCATCTTTTGGTGTGCGAATTGTGATTTTTTGGGTAAATGACTCACCTGATCGTACAACGAATACTGGATTAGAAAAGGTGATCCAATCTCCAATGACTGGAGGAATTGTTTCGCCTAGGCTTACTTGCGATGCATCTTGATTGGCGGTGAATGTTCGTGGCTCAATCTTAAGTTTTTCCGTAATTGTCGAGTTATTGCGTATCGATAGGTCGATTGTCTTTGACTCGCCAGGCGTTAATGTCTCGATGATCGGGGATGGTGTTACCTGAATCGAGAACGGCACTTGCTCGGTTGGCGCTGCAGATGCAATGGACGTCTGCAATAGAAGCAATACAACCATCATAAACGCAAGAAAGCCTGTTTTTTGAATCATGTATTGTATGTGTCTCATGTGTCATGCCCAGTATAGCAAAAGACACTGCGTCGTTCGGTGACAGCAGTGTCTTTGGAATGCCTATGGTTGCCTAAAAGAGTCCTGCACCAACAATTGTGATTGTGTCTGTGTAGTCATTGCCAGCAGGCGTCAGAGCATCGATTGATGCATTATTTTTGATAGTCAATACTGCATTGCTGTTTGTGCCGTTAGAACTTGCTATGGTGCGTAGAGATGAGTCAAGCCCAGCACCCTGACCCAGTGCAGTACCGACATACGGTGCAGCAACCGTCACCGTACCACTACCGCCACCTACCGATGATGTGACGCCAGTATTGTAGCTCTCGGTG
Source organism: uncultured Candidatus Saccharibacteria bacterium (assembly GCA_964426305.1). Classification (GTDB taxonomy): domain Bacteria; phylum Patescibacteriota; class Saccharimonadia; order Saccharimonadales; family CAIOMD01; genus CAYRPO01. The sequence continues at coordinate 22,033 of CAYRPO010000003.1, read as the reverse complement.
CCAGCGGACAGCGTTGCATTACCGGCTGGGCTGGCAGCTGCAATAGTCTTGCTGTTCGTAGCCGAAAATAGTCCAGTGTTCGCACTTCGTGCCCATACCAACCAGCCATTCTTGGCGTTAGTGTTTACGGTTGCAGTACGAGCAGGAGAGCTTGTCGAAACGGATGATGTACTAAGTGTACCTAAATCATCAGTGTTGCCACTGAGTGCAAAGCTAAACGACGCTGGAACGGTTGCAGATACAACAATCTGGTCGTCAGTGATACTTGCCGTTGCATAGCTTGCCGTGTCAATCGTTGCTGGCCCAGAATCTCGAGTCGTGATTGTACCATTGTTGTTTGCTGTTGCAGCTGCCTTTACTTGTACGGCGGCGCTGTTGGTCCAGTTAAAGCAATACAGTGTTCCAACCGTCAAGTCAGTACTGGGGAATGTAACAGTCTGAGAGGTGACATTCGTTGCCGTATTGATACCAGGCCATGCAGACGCACCGGAAGGCCATGCTGTATTGGTTGTATCAACTGTAAACGTAGCAGCAAGACCAAGCGTATAGCTTGCTGGGAATACGACCTGGACACTTGCCTCGGTCGCAACGGTTGCAGGCTGCGCACACACTGTGCCAGTTGTCGCAGTACTTGTCTTCATCCGATCAAAACGCACAAATGCTCGCTGCAATGAAGCTGCATGAGCAAAACTTTGAATCGCAAACGGTGCCGCTACCAACGCAGCAATAAGTACACCAACAGCTACGGTGCTGGTACGCTTTGAGGTAACAATATTCATAAAACCTTCTTTCTATATTGACTGCACTCAATATTACAAACTTACTTGCAATTGTACGCTAGCATAAGCGCAAAAAGCAATGGGTTAAAAATTCATGCCAGCAATAAAGGTAACAGTGTCGGCGTAATCGCTTGCTGCTGGAACAGTGATGTCGCTCTTTGCTTTCAGGCGAACAGTGGCTGTGCCACTGGACAGCGGTGTTGTGGTGCCCAAGATCGGGACAAGCGCCGCCTGCAAGGCCCCAACATTATCAGCGGCACCATTAAATGGTGCATACGATACAAATGGACCACCACTTGTCTGACCAATACTCGTCACTTGTGCACCGTATCCTTTTGTACTTGCCAGATCTGCCGTAGTACTTGACAAAGTACTACTTGCCGACGACGATACAAGCCCCGCGTTTGTACTACGTATATATACGGTTCCACCGTTGACAGAATTCGTAGACAAACTAATAGCTGGGTCTGCGTTGGCACTGACCACGGTTCCGGGCACTAAACTGCCAAAACCAGCCGTAAAGGGTGGTGTGGCGCTGAGTGTAGTCTCTACAGTAAAACTGATCGATGGCAAAGATGTGGCAACTACTGCCGATGCAGGACCATAGGTGCTCTGTGTAGCATTTCCCTGCATAGCCGCCACACGGATCTGGTAGCTAGTATTAGAAGCTAGACCGAGTATGTCAAAACCGCTCCCACTGCCCCAAGCTGTATAACTCTGAAAATCTTCTATGCCAATACTAGGTGAAATCGAATTATCACTTTGTACATACTGCACTGTCGCAAAACTGTCAGCAGAAATTGCGATTGCATATATTGCATCTGTCGGATTGCCACCGGTCGAGATAACCGCATGCAATTTGTTGTAGTAATTACTCGGGTTTGAAAGCGTTGCAGCTGGTGGTACATTTGCATCGTTCGCAGGCATGATGCCACTCTGAGCGGCGTAGTTTGATGATGTTGAGACGCCCGCCTGTGTACCGGTCGTAGTATTCAGCCCATAGTTTGTGCTACTTGTGGTGCCACCTCCCGTACCAAAATCGTATGAATTAAGCGCGTAATTAGAACTTGTTGGCGCCGCAAAGAACGTCAATATTCCACCAGCCAAAAGACTACCAAAAAGCTTCATAATTGTAGTCTAGTATAGCATCTTGCTTGTGCTGCGTATTTAACGCCACTGCCAACTGTTGATCGTGGTCATCATCTGCGTAGTAATGTCTTGCTGGCGAGTCTTGATTCCTGACGATACAATAGCTGCATACATAGTGCCTTTTGGCCAAAAGACCGAGAACTCATATTGTGACCCCGTGGATCGAAACACGACTGCATCGACCGGCATGCCAGCAACACTAACTCTTGTATAGTCTTGGGCTTTGCTTGTGCGAAATTTGACAGCTGACAATTCTTCTATGCCACCTGCTGGAAGTAAGCCGATTGTGATTGCCAGTTGATCGCTATTTGCATTTTGTTCGTTGAGGGCCACGATTTGCTGTAGTAATTGTGCTGTCTGACCCTCCTGATTTGATCTAATGGCAAGGCTTCCCTCAAGTTTTGTTTGAAAATATGCTGTGTTGATATCTGTTGGACCCTTTGTGGTTTTTGCCTGTACCTGTGTGACTTGCTCGGTTGGTTTACCGACCACAGGCTGAGCCGCCCAGCGCCACACAAAAAAAGAAATAATCCCCAGTGCAACACACGCCAGCAATAGTACTCTCTTCATGATTTTTTCCTTTTTGTCCTTTTTTGTTTGCTGACGGTATGGTGATGGCTCGCAAAAAACAACACCCCACATATGGTCAGTAGCAGGCCAATTGCAAAAGCAATTGTATTTCTTTTTTCAGGCCTCTGCGTTTCGTCAGAGGCTGCTTTTGAGTCGTGCGAAAAAGAAGTACTGGTCAGTGTAATCGATGTCGATACGCCTTTTACATCTGTTATCTGTGCACGAATTGTATACGTTGCAGGCCTGGCGTATCGATGCCGTAGCTCAACAGGACCACTTTGGGGAATAGTTTTTGTCTCTACGCTGCCATCTCCCCAGTCAACTGTCATGGTGTATGGCGACTGACCCTCAGTAATAACTAACTTTAAGACTACATCGGTACCCGATTCAAAATAATAAAAAGGCTCTTGGCTACTGATTATTGGGCTTGTTACTGGCTCCTGATTCAGTGGCGTGGGCGTACTCGCAGACTGTTCATTTGTGCTGGTCGGCGCAACGGGGGTAGGTTCAGGCACAACAGGAGGTATGGCATATGTAACGTCCACAGCGGCACCATCTACTCCAAACTGACCAGTAATCGAGCTGCTGCGCGGTAACAGGGTGTTGTTGCCGAGCGCTAGGCCAACAATCACAAAGAAAGTGCCGTCCGGACTGCACGGAACCGACCCGATACTAGCCCCATTTCGCCAAATCGAAACAATAATTGCGGGTGACATCACCTGGCAAGTACCGCCGACGCCAACACTGTTTGTTGTTGTAGTAAATCCGTTAGATGGGACAGTGATCTGTGACGGCACTGTGGGTGGATCAGCAGGAACAACCGCATTCACATTATAATTTGCAGCCTGCGCCGAGGAGGCGACAAAAAGCATAGTACCTGCAATCAAGAAAATAATACGGATCATTTACTCATGATTATACATTGCTTGCGGAGTTCTAGTGCTCTCAGCAAAACATAGGTTTTTGGCCGTACACTGCCACACAAGGAGAATGCATATGACACCATCAACCAACTTGAATACACCCAAAGTTGTCGGCGCAATTGCCATAGCAACACACTGATACCAACATAGCCTGCAACGACCGAGACATAGAGCGATATAGACCGCAGACTCTGAGTGTCAAGCCCCCGCTGCGGCATATTCACGATAAAAAGAAATGGTAGCGAGGTAAGTGCCATAAGCATAAACAAAATACATTGTTTTTGTTTTCTGTCATAACCATGGACAGCTTATAGACATTGGCTGAATGTTTCAGGCTATAAAAAGTGTCTAACTGGGCTGCCAACTGACCCGGAACGTGATATGGTAGTAGGTGTTAAAGGAGAACATATGCACGGACCAATCGACTATATAATTGTAGGTTTTGACGGCAATAAGTTTGATGGCAGCATTATGCGTGCTGTTGCAGACGCAGTAGAGAGCGGTGTAATCGGTCTCGTGGCTTTGTCGGCAATCATCAAAGACGCCAGCGGTGCTGTAAGCAAACTAGATGTCGCAGACATGGGTGACGAATACCTTGTCGAATTTACTCAAAAATACCCAGTCCATAACGAGCTTGTAACAACCGACGACATCGACGAGGTTGCTGAGTTGCTCGAGCCAAATACCGCAGCCGGATTATTGGTCATTGAGCAACTGTGGGCAAAACCACTCAAAAAAGCAATTCTTGACGCCAACGGCTACTTGATCGCCGAAGGACGCATTCACCCCGAAGCAGCAGCAGAACTTAACGCACAAGGAGTATAACGTATGCCAGGACTACTACGAGGCATGGCTCGAACAGCAGCAGTTGTCGGCACCGCCAATGCTGTTTCACATCGACAACAAAACAGATGGGCAAACCAACAAGCTGAGCAATACGCAGAAATGCAGCAAGCTGCACAAGTGGCGCAACCAGCCGCTCAGAACGATACTGACGATCAGATCGCACAGCTACAACAGCTCGCGCAACTCAAAGATCAAGGCATTTTGACGCAGGCTGAATTTGATGCAAAGAAAGCACAAATCCTCGGTCTGTAAAAGACAACCAATCTTGCAAATATACCCTGAGCACTAAACGGCTCAGGGTATATTTATTACTATTTAGTGCACTAGTACGCCGTCATGCAACGTAAACGTCATATCTGTCTTGCCGGCGATCGACAGATCATGTGTGACGGTGATGATTGTTGTATGTTCGGTTCGAGCCAACGAATGCAACAAATCAAAGATCATTTTACCAGTCTGTGAATCAAGATTCCCTGTTGGCTCATCTGCCAATATTAGTTGCGGCTTGTTGGCAATAGCCCGTGCGATTGCTACCCGCTGTTGTTCACCACCGCTCAGTCGTCCTGGTTTGCGTTTCTGCTTGTCACCTTCAAGCCCTACCTGATTCAGCAATTTTTTGGCACGAGCTATGCGAGCTTTCTTTGGTATTTTTGCAAACTCCATTGGCAACATTACATTTTCAAGAGCCGTTAAGTTTGGCACCAAATTATAGTTCTGAAACACAAAGCCAATCTTGCAGCCGCGGTAGCCAATAAGCGCATGATCACGCAGTTTCGTAATGTCTTTCTCTCCTACCAAGATGTGACCGCTCGTTGGCTTGTCAAGTGCACCTAAAAGGCTGAGTAATGTGCTCTTGCCACTACCGCTTTTGCCGATGATTGATGCAAATTGACCATCTGGCACTTCAAACGATATGCCATTGACTGCATAAACCTTTGTGTCGCCCGACGTAAACACTTTTTTGAGATCGGTAACTTTGATCATTATTCTGCCCTCATCACTTCTGCTGGCCTTACTTTACTAATAAACAATGCTGGCAGCGCACTGCCGAACATTGCGATAATCATTGCCGCACCAATACCATAGCCAATAATGTCCAGTCCAACGGTCGCCTGTACATTGCGGACATTTGCAACACTATTCTCGCCAAATCGACGAACGCCTCGGCCAGGTTCTCCCAGTGACGTAGATTGTGAAGTACTGCTTGTGCTATTTGTAACAAGCACGTTTGTGATCGGGCTGGCAGCCGCAATCCCAATACCCAAACCAACTACAAGGCCAAGAACTGTTAATGTAATGGCCTCACAAACAAACTGAAACATCACACGTACATTCGATGCCCCAATTGCCTTCATGACACCAATCTCTCGGCGACGTTCACGAACAATCATAACCATAGTAAGCAAGATGATTATTGCGCCAGCGACAATTGCCCCAACGAGGCTATATGTTGAGATCGTTCTTACATTTTCAAGCGGCGCAATTGCAGACTTTGCAGTCTCTTGATTACTCACAACATCCGCAGCACTCCCAAGTGTTGATTTGATTGCTGCAACCGTAGAGTCAACACTATCAATCGAATTCACCGTCACGGTTGCGTTAGTCACGCTGCCAGTTTGGTCAGACAATCGCTGCAATGCAGACAGTGCCATCACCAGCCCAGCATTGCTAAATGTGTTACCGCTATCATATATGCCAACAACCTTGATTGTTTTGCCATACATAGTAAACGTAGAGCCGACTGCGAGCGAATTCTTCTCTGCAAGTGCTTTACCTACAACGGCAACGTCTTCATCTTTGCTTGGATCTAGTATCTGCCCACTCGTGAATGTCACACTACTGCCACCAAAAACAGACGCAGCCGTTGTGTCGTTTGTTCCAGTCACTATGACAGGCGGCGTAAATGTCCGCGTGATCTGTTGTGCCGATGTGCCCGTTCGCTCATTCTGCATGTCTGGTGGCGGTGTCTGAAAACCTACGCCCGAATTGTCGGCCTGGCGTCTCCCCAATGTACCCGCCTCAATCGCAGACACTAGTGTAGTATTGTCTGTTGTGAGACGATCGCTCAATGTTTGCGTTACGTGCGTTACATTAGCCAGTGTCGCAACCTTGGCAAGCTGCTCAAGTGTTAGCGGCTCGCCTCCACCTTGAAAACCTTGCGCGCCTGCGGGCGAGACGCTAATTGTCGTACCGATCGAGCTTTTTACTGATGCGATCTTGTCTTGTACTGTTTGTCTGGCTACAAGCATAGAAAGTGACAACCCTATGCTCAATCCCAGTATTACGACAATCGAGAACGTCCGAATCGGGTTACGAAACGCGTTTCTTATACCTCTTGTTGCTACATTCATACCTTTTCCTTTTTAGTTGACGATACCTGCACAGTACTCGCAAAAAATAAGGAGAAGCTGAGGAAGGCGATAGATAAAACTATTGGGTACTAAGCTATTTCTAAGGCATGAGATATATGGTGCTCTATACAACTAATATAGAGGAGTCATAACTATGCACCCAGTTCGATACGATACATACTACCGAGGCAACGAAATGAGCGATGTTGGTCATTTGGTTGTAGGTGCTTTATCCGTCTTGTTCATAGCAGCCGTCATATTCGGGCTTATCGTCGTCATCAGTAAATACGCTCGCAGCCAGGGATATGGTACAGGCCCTCAGCAACCCCAAGAACCGATAGACATCGCCAAGAGCCGCTATGCCAAGGGCGAGATCACAAAAGAAGAGTTTGAACAGCTCAAAAAAGACTTATCCGCCTAAATCAGATGTGCCAGAACGTCTTTTTCTTTGAGAACTCTCGACAACGATTTTTTGTGCATAGTAGACGTGCTCACCGGCACGAAAAAGACGCACAAACACCAAGAGCCGGAACGCTTTTAGCGCCTCAGCCCAGCTGGTAGTCAGCGGAACTGAAGCAAGCAGCAGAAACCAATTATGCCTCACAAAGTACCATTTATCCGTAGCACCATGCAGCAAATAAGCATAATCGGCCAAGAAAATGAAAGCGACAACCACGTCAAATCCATATACAATTTTTTGCTGTTCAGGCGTGGGACTGTCAAGTATCTCCCATAACAGCAATCCTACACTTAAAACGGCCAGGAAGCTAAACAATAACTCCTTGGCCAATATACTATTGTCAGTCTTGCGTAGAATCTTTTTTTGATTTTTTTTCATGTTTTTACTATGTGTTTTACAATCTTATATACGATTAACGCCGCCCATGCCCAGTAATGTTAAGCAATTCTGAAAAACCTGGCTCAATGCTTTAGTTAATGCTATTTTGCGTTGTGTGCTTATTGTATCTTCTGTAATGAATCGTTCTTTGGCATACAAGTTATTAAAATCATGTGCCATGTTCAGCAAGTATTCCACGATGACATTCGGTGAATATGTTTGAAGTGCATCCTGGACCCGTTGTTGCATATAGAGCATTTGCACAATCAACTCGTGTTCATCATGACTAAATGAAACATTTTGGATTGTTTGGTGTGATTCTTGAGATTTGTGCAGCAATGTGTTCATGCGTGCATGGGTATATAACAGATATAGTCCACTATCGCCCTCTAAACTGATTGCTTGGTGGATATCAATCGCCGTGTCGGTCGTACGTGACGGCTTCAGGATTGCATATTTTACGGCACTTACGGCAATCTTTTCGGCATCCTCTTCCGTGTACTCCCTTCCGGCTTCGAGCAACGCAGCTTTGACGGTATCAATCAGATCATCAATGAGCAATGTATTGCCACCCCTAGAACTCATTTTTTTACGTGCTCCTGATTCGTCGACGATACTTACAAGGCCATAGGGCAGATGCACAAATGCGTCCAAGTTCCCTATGCCAAGCTGCTCACAAATTGCAAAGACCTGCTTCATGGCAGTGCTTTGCTCTGGACCAATTACCCACAACAATTTATCGGCTTTGTATGTGTTCTTTTTGAGCTTCGTCAACGCTAAATCCTGCGTAATATAGAGCGACGTGCCGTCAGACTTCAACAAAATCGTATCAGGTATATTGTAGCTCTCGAGGTTACTTAACACAGCGCCATCATCTAACTTTCGGAATATACCTTTCTCCAGGCCACTCAGCACCAACTCGCGCCCTTGTTCGTAGTGCTCATGCTCATGCCATACATGGTCCCAATGGTTGCCGACTCGATCAAGAGTGGACAATATTCCCTCGTGGGCATAGCCAATAATCCGCTCCCATAGCTTCCACACATCGGCATCATGCGCTTCCCAGCGCAATGCCAAGTCTCGAATTTTAGCATCTACTTCATGGCTCATTTTTGCGTCTTCGGCACCCAACGTGTAACAAGTACCTACAAAATGATCCGGCTTGACGCCAACCTCTTCGGGCGTGATCCACTCATCTGTATGACGCGCCCAATACGCAACGTCATCAACTCTTTGAGCATCTCGTTTTTTATAAACCAAATATCCCCACATTGCCTTAGCAATGGCGATCCCTCGATCATTGTCTACGCAATCACATATGACATGGGCACCGGAAAATTTCGCAATTCGCGCCACAGCCATACCAATGAGGTTATTGCGTAAGTGTCCAACGTGCATAGCCTTGTTCGGGTTTGGCGACGTATGTTCAATGAGCCATGTTTGGCCATTGAGAATTTGATTGCTACCGAATTGCTCACCGTCAGCTTCAATCGTGGCCAACACACCTAAGAGCGCAGCATCGGTAAGACGAAAATTTATGAACCCTGGGGCCGCCGCATCTGCAATGTATATATCGCTCGCTTCCGCAAGATGCTGTACAAGCGTCTGGGCAATCACCAGTGGCGACATCGAGAGCGGCTTGGCTAACTGAAATGCGATATTCGTGACTAAATCAGCTTTGTCAGTATTTGTGGGTATGACAACCTCAACAACAGGCAAGTCAGTCACATCAAAAGCACGGCGTATAGCATCGGCAACGCTGGTTTGTAATCTGTCGGTAATATCGTTATATGTCATTCTTTATTGACCATTCTGTGGGTTACAGATGAATATCCTGCATATTTTACCACTTTTTGTGCGTTTCTGTGCTGCAACCGCCCAAGATATGTTCTCTATTCATCCAACACAGCAAATGCATGGTTCCAGGTGTTACGTGTCGCGCCGTATTCGATCCATAACAAGCTTAGCGGTTCAAGAAGACGGCTTTTTTCGATCGAACCAATGTTCAGCATATTGCTCCAACCTAAATCTTGTAGCAAATCACGAACCTGATGCTTTGCCGAATCGTTGTTGCCGCATACAAACATGATTGGCTGCCCCTGTGTGTAGTGCGGCTGCGCCATGTGCGCATGACTGATAAAGTTAAGCGTTTTTACCACATGACTGTCTGGTAATGATTGCTGGACTATCTCACCGCCACTTGTAATGTGTCCAACCGATAACGATGGCGATTCGTCATCATTAAAAATCAACGGGTTCGTGACATCTATGACCACCTTCCCTGCGAGCTCTGGCCGAACCAGAGTTAGAACATCCTCTGCCGCATGCCAAGCAATCGCAAGAATCACGAGCTCTCCGTAGGCGGCAGCTTGGGTTGTATTGCCAATATCTACTGCTTTTTTATGGCCTTTCTTCCAAGACAACAACGATTTCTTTTTCTGGTCACGAGTACCGATCATCACCGAATGTCCGGCAGCAGCCAAACCAGTGGCCAGGCTTTGCGCAACATCTCCTGATCCGATTATACCGATTCTCATCAAAACTCCTTTTTGGCTAGTTGTCGATACCGTTTGTTTGTCCTTTGTGTATCTCTTGACCGCTTACCTTCACTTGTCTGAATAGGCACATCTGCAGCTGTCACTACTATCTTACCGCGTTTTGCGCGTGATGCCTCGCTGCTCGTAAGTCCTGCTTTTTTCTCGACCCGCACATATCGTGACGCTGGTCGAGTTACTCGCTCGAGCACAAGGATCATAACCCCAATGACCATACATAACAGGCCAACCATAATCAGCTGGTTTGTAAACTGTTTTGTTAGGATAGTAATGACATCGCCAAGTACCACCCCACCGCCACCTGCTGCCGCATCAACACTCAGAGCAGGAACAAAATATGGCAGCACATAAACATAAAACAGCGGCGACAAAATCAAAAATACCGTCGCGCCAATCACACTCTTGCCAATTCGTTGTGTTGCAATACGTTTTTTTCGATCCAGACGAATAGCAACAACGGCACTCATAATCGTGACGCCCAGCAACACATATGGCGCATAGAGTATGGCTCGAAACAACTGCGGCACGTAGGCATATTGTTCTACAAGCGTCCTTCCGTCGGCCGTCTTCGGAAGGTCATCAACCGTAAATGTAGTTTTTGGAATGATACCGTTGTTCGCACGTATTGCGTCCTCTAAGGACTTTTGCTCTGCGACGTAATCAAAGGACTGCGGTCGACAACTTGCTGTAAAAGGATCAGTTACTTGCATATCTACGCTACAGATCGGCAAAGCCCGCAATCTGCTCATACCATAGGTACTCAATTCCTGTGCCAACGTGTCGATATTTGGCGAAAAATCCACTACAAAATCTGGTTTGGCTGTTTCATCATTGAGCCAGGCGTAGGTACTATCGATCACCTTCTCGGTCTCAACATGCAGTTTTGATGCTGAAAAACTATCTTGTATGATCTGTTGCACCGCTGGATCTTTGATTGGTGCTGCTGCGTTGTTTTGATTCTGCCGTACAGCTGCCTCGATACTGAGTGGCACAAATCGGTTATAGGCATTTGCTTGGACAAAAACGTGTTTTACGGCCTCAGGCCGAGCAAATACCACGCAAAATGCTACAACAGTCACAAAGCCATACAACGAAAACCGAAAGACATCGTAGGACATTTGCTGCACAATGTATTTTTTTGTTTTCATTGTTGTTCACATTATGTCACGGCACCGTCACACAACAAATACGCTGTACGCTCAAGAACCTACTGCGTCAATTGACAACACCATAAAAGCTTTCAAGAAGCTTATAGACTACGTAAGCCGGCCAAACAAGCGATTTCAAAAAGCCAGTAACGACCGCCCCAAAGCCAACCGCAGCTTGCATCCAGTATACGAGCGAGCCTATAAATCCAACAAAATACAGCGCACCGCTTGTGCCATGCACAGTAGATGATTTTTTGCTGTTGTATTTGCACCATTCCTTCCAGTCATCCGTACCTGACATTTTTGCCGTGATTTCGATTTCGGGATCCTGTCCTGCTGCTTTTGGCATCACTGCGTCTCCTCGGTTATATACATAAGTATATACCCCATGCGCTATTCGTTCGAGTACGTGTCGATGATTTTTTGCAATTCTGCAGCTTTTGTTTGATTCCAGTCAACCGGCGGAACAATCGCGCCCCAAGCATTCACAATGGTGTTCGCATAATTATGGCCATGGCCATTCGGCACCGTCACACCAAAAAACTGATCGACAGTTATTTGCAAAAAGCTTACTATCGGAAACCACTTCGTGCTTTCCGAAACGTCATATCCTCGAGGCTCACGAAGCCAGTCTGGTTTTTGGAATGGCAGGCTAAAGCTAAACCACACAACTGGATCAGAGGCATGCTGCATATACAACACCCGAGGGAATTGCCACTCTGCCTGATCGGCCGTAATAGTTTCATTGGTTGCTGCAAAACGCACAGCCGTACCCTGTTCATATGTAGGCTGCCACTCCGGCGAGCCCATATCACGATGATCCGTGACATTTCGCCACATTTCGGTGTTGTTAGGCGTACCCATAAAAAGCGCACCATCAATCGAAGCCCGAAGATCATTAACACTGGTGTATGCCGCTTGGCCACCGAACGACCCTAAACTCAAACCATAGGCAATCAGTTTTGGTCGTGACTCTTGTGGCAGTTTTGACCATTCTGCATAGACGGCATCATACAAAGCACGACCGGCATCTTTGGCGTTTTCCGTATCGACTAAGAACGAAATCCAGCTCGGGAGAAACGAATACTGTTGAGTAACAATTGCCGTGTCACCGTTATGCATGTACTCGATACTGTCAACCGATTGTGGCTCCAGCCAGCCAGTTCCGGTCGCGGTTGCTAGCACTAACACTTTTCGATCAAATGCCTTTGTGCGCTGCAATTCCTTGACGGCAAGCTGGGCGCGATCTGTTGCATCGGCCGCGCTATCCATGCCAACATAAATCCGAATCTGTTCTTTTGGGTCTTCATGGCTATAGTTTCTCATTTGTTCTTGTGACGGCCCCCTAGCAACAAAATTCTTACCCTGGTAGCCGACCGTATCCCATGGCACGAGCGACTCTGGACTTCCTGAACGATTTGAGCTAGTTGGCTGTACAATACCAACTGGTGTCGTAGTGTTTTTGTTGGCGTAGAATTTGTTGGCTTGCGTCACAAATCCATCGAACAGCACGCCGCTCAGCAGCCACCATATACACAGTGCCACAACAACAAAACCCAGCCCAACGCCCACACGACGAGGCAAAAAAACCTGTAGCCTGCCGGATATCCATCTATGCATACGGCGTACACTACGCCCAAGGCCCAGCAGCAACACGGCTGTCAACAGAAGCGTAAGAAATGTTGCTGTTAGATGTCTGCCGTCTGGCGGCGACTCACCGACAAGCTCATGCACGTGCTGCTGCCACGTATAGCCAAGCAACAAAAATGCCACGAACAACACACCACCACCTCTAACAAGTATGCGCCAAGCCCATAATTTGACGATCTTTGAAGGCTCGCGTTCAAACATCCAGCGGACTGACACACTGGCCAATACACCGCATCCATAACCAACTGCCAAGCTTATGCCGCTAATGAGCCCCTGAAACAGCCACGGTCTGGGCAGTAGCGAAGGCAACATAGAAAAACAGTAAAACACCAGCGCAAACAGTAGACCTGTATAGTTCAGACCACATACGTAGCGCTTCGTGCCACGCACAACACGATCAAACTGTTTTCGTAAGCGCCGCTCCATATATCTCCAGTATACGGCACAAATGAGCCCCAAATTTTATATTTCTGATGCCGATCATTCGCTACAGGCCGAGGAGAAGTATGAGGGCCGACTCTGACACCAAACTGACGACTGTGGAAATCAGTATGACAGCAGCTATGAAGCTTGTGTTGAATCCGTATGCCTTTGCAATCATCAGCGCAGTTACCGCTGTTGGCATACCAGCATACAATATGATCGCCGCATACGACGGATGCTGTAACCCGGCCGCACGCATAAGCCCCCAGGCAAGTAGTGGCACAATCGCAATCTTCCAGGCAACCGCAGCCACAAGTTCAAATTTCTTTCCTCGCAGCGCATGCCCATACAAGTAATTACCTAGCACAAATAACGCCACCGGCGAAGCAGATGCCGCCAGCATGGTCAACGTTGGCTTTAGCGCATCGTTCAGCAAAGACGGTATGGGCAGTGCCGACAACAGCAGCCCAATCGCAATAGCAATGATCAGCGGATTCTTGGCAAGCCGCACGCACATACTACGCATATTTTTGTTGCCAACAAACAAAAACTCATTCACAAGTAGTGCGATGAATATGCCGCCAACCAGCTGTACTACACCAATCAGTACAATCAGCGCATGATCTTGCGAGCCGGCAGTCAATTTTAGCGCACTCGTGGTCAGCGGTATGCCTAGGTACATGCTGTTGCCGACTGTCGCCGCCAAGAAGAACACGGCGCGGTCTTTTTTGGGTATGCGAAGTAGCGTGACAAACGCCAAACACAACAATGTATTAGCCACTAACAGGACAACATTCCAAAACAGCACGCTTGGTACGTTACTACCCTTGACCGTCAACGTGACAATACTACTGATGATCATTGCCGGTAGCGCAATATGATACACATAGCCTATCAGCGCCGTCACCCATGCCGGCTTCACAATCTCAAAACGCCGAGCAATGTACCCCAGCCCAACGATCACAAAAACTGGCACAACAGAAACAATAAGCGTATGCATTATGGCCTAATGTATCATATTGTAGCCAATCTAGCTTTGATGTCAGTATTGAGGAAATGTATTCGACTCATATTACCGCCACAGATACTGCACCAGTTTTTATATGTTCTGGTAACGCCAGCTATTGACATAGCTTATGCTTTAGTATACAATATGTACGCGCGTTTATTCGACTCGTTTGAACGCTCACCGTTCTTTCGACAAGAAAGGTCACTTCATGACCAACACAGAGATCAAAGGCTGGCAGGTACTGCTGGCCTGGATCGCGTTCTTCACAGCCACCTGGCAGGTGCTTGTGCACATGACTCCGTTCGTCGGAGTACCGATCATTGGCACTCTGTTCGTGTTCACCTGGGGCTTCTCGGAGTTGTACTCACGACAGAAGTAGCCAGACCGCAAGTCAGCCCCCGAGTCACTTCGTACAGGCATATGGCCTTCGAAGCGATTCGGGGGCCATATACTTATATGTATTCGGCCATGCTTTCAGCGTACAGTGAAGTTGCCTTTTACCTCGTCCTGATCATGATCATGAAAGATGTATTGGCCTGTTTTGGTGTATACCACCGTAAAACTTTGGTCTTGTAGAAGTGTTTTTATCTCAACGCCGTCATAAACAATATGTTGGTTGTGTTTTCCAAAAGCAATATCACGCGTTTTGGCATCTTTGTTCACAACCGTCATGGTATCACACAAACTGCCCTGTATCGTTGCCGGAATCACTCGATCATGGTCTATGGTAACTTGATGATCCCTACCAATTTTGCCTCCGCAATCTACAGCCAGTGCCTGTTTCTGTGCACTTTCAGCGTCAAGATATCTACTTGATGCAAAGCCAACAGCAACAACAAATACCACCGGCACAAGCAGCCCGGCTACAATAAACATTGCTCGTTTACCATATTGCTTACAGTCGTCCGCTTCAGAAGAGGCATCATACGTACCTTGTGTATGCTTAAAGCTCATATGGATATTCTACAGTACTCATGTTCACACAGTCGCACATTAACTCTTAGCCTGTTTGCTAACAAAACATCATCCAGCGTATGATGGGTTTATGTCGAGATCACTTATCTCCAGCGGCGTTGCACACACGATACCTACAGATTTACGCCAGGCAATACTGGCTGACGAGTCGGCACTAGAACGATGGGAAGATTTGACGCCGCTGGCTCGCAACGAATGGATCTGCTGGACTATATCCGTCAAGCAACAAAAAACACGCGACAAACACGTAGCTCGTGTTGTTGCGGATCTTAAAAGAGGTAAACGACGTCCCTGTTGCTGGATTGGCTGCATACACCGTAATGACAAAGAGCTCAGCCCTTCAGTAAAAGGCATCCTGAGTAAAAGATCAAAGTCGACATAGCGACGCGTCCTTGTATAGTTATAATGAGCCTCTACTGGGTATGTGCTAGTGAACACACATTCCCACGCACCCAGGATATTCATAAAAAAATCACTGTAGCAGATTTGTGCATTGCGCTCCCAAAGAAAATGCAGCTAATATACTTAATACCATGGATGAAAACATACAAACAGAGCTAGACTATACTCCGCTCACAGGCGAAGCTATGGTCAAAAAAAATATACGTACAGTATTACATCCAGACAAACATGGGCTACGTAGAGTTAGCAAAATGAGTGTTGGCATGTGCGCATTGTTGATATGTGCACTCATCGCATACGACTCAGTACCTGCTCTCGTATCTGATGGGATGAATATTGTGATTGGGGTGCTCATAATCGTGATCGCCTCTGGCTTATTTTTTCGCATCTATGGGGTATCGGCCGGGACACGCAATGCGATGCGCACATTTGCAGCACGCAACAACATACAGCTGCTAGAGAATGTTTCAGATCCTGACTATAGCGGCGTGATCTTTAGGCAAGGATATAGAGGCGCCATCCGCGAGGCCTATGTTTTTTCTGAGCCGCTTGCTTTTGAGGTTGGCAATTATCACTATAGTCCTAGCGCCAGCTCAACGAGCGACGGCCAGTATTATGGCTACGTGAAAATTCCGTTGCCCAGAAAGCTGCCGAACATCATCTTAAATTCAACAAAGAATGACATTGGTGTTAGTAGTTTGCCCATCACCTATCAAAACAACCAATTACTAAAGCTCGAGGGCAATTTTGGCACGTACTACCGAGTATACGCGCCGCAGAGATACCAGCGCGATGCGCTCTACATATTAACCCCCGATATTATGCAGGCACTTATAGATCTACCAAAGGTGCTTGATGTTGAGCTCGTAGATGACTCACTATATCTGTACTGCTTTGGTATGTTTCGACTCGATTCGGCATCGGAAATCCAGCAGATACTCGACATAGCTACAGTTGTTTCCAAGGAATTTACACAACAAGCCCAGGCCTATCGAGATGATTCAGTCCATAACTCACGTGTATTAAACATGGTTGCACCGGCAGCGCAACAGCTCAAGACCTCTATACCTACAGAAAAACTTATAGGCTTTATAGCACTGATCTGTGCCGGAACCATGCTACTCATTTTGCTTCACCCCACGCTAAGCCTATACACCGTGATCATACTTGCACTAGGCGTTTGTGGCATAGTAGGCATAGACTACAAGATACACAACAGATGACTACTCACACGACAACCAGCGTCCATTATATCTTGGGATCATATATATAATGCCAAGCGCAAACTACCGACGTAAGAATGGAAAAACAATATCATACCCACTCCACCTACCATGAGAACATATACACACAACATCACTGAGCTCACCCCACTTTTTCAGGAAATTAGTCTCTTATTTGTATTTACCAAGCTCGTCCGCCAGGTCTTGCTCTCATGTCATTTATTGATCATAGCGGCGGTATAACGCAAAAATACACGCTCGTAGCTCACAACGATAGAGGAAGTTATAACTGTAATAAAGCAGGAATTATTGCTGACCTAGGATATTGTCAACAGCTCGATCAACAGCAATCGTGCTTGATAACTCGGAGCCCAGCTCAATAGCACGACTAATTTCATACTGAGTAAGATCGCTATCTAGTGCAGATGTAATTTCTTGAGCTGCTCGAGCAGCAACAACATCAGCCATGTCAGGATCAACACCAGCAGCCTCGATGAGGAATGACTTAATATCAGCGACAGCAATCGCAAGGCGATCTTTCCTTTCTGGGAATTGCTCTCTCAAACTACCGTCTATGAACTCACCAAAAACACCATTTGGGTTAGTTGGCGAAGACAACCGATCGTAATTTTGATCTGCCATAATAAAAACACTATAGCATAATTTAACTATAGTGTCAATATCTTGGCACTGAACCACCCCACACCTCCACTTCACCCCTCGCCCCAGAGCAGCAGGCCGGAGGCCTGCTGTAACTGCTCGTAGGCCCGGCGGAGCCAGGAGGTTTGCTTCTTGGGGTGTCGTTTTTGTGTAACATGCTTGGTGGTTTTTGTTGCTTGGTACAACAGGGCGATACCTAGGGACACAAACCACAGGAGCAATTTGAGACTCAGCGGTTTGTTGAGCCTGGTGCGCTTGAGCTCAAAGATGTGCTTCATGTCTCGAAAAGTCTCTTCAATCTCAAACCGGTGGTAGTAGATTTTCACAATCTTGTTACGGCTGCTAGTGAAGTCATTGGTCAGGATATACCAGGGTTCTGTGGCTCGTCTGTTCTTTGGTGAGCGAATAACGCGGAGCGTTATTCCAAACAACTCAATGGTGGCGTCTGTTTGTCCCAGTGCTTTGGTAGCAATCCGTACTCCGTCCAGGTGCACAAACCGGCCACCTTTGAGCCGAACGTAGAATGTTGCACCCTCAGCTTGCAGATGCGTCACCAGAGATTCGTTGCCGAATCCTCGGTCAAACACCAGCTTCGGCCAGAAGCCGAGACGGTCGTGCAGACCCTGTAAAGCGTCAATGTAGTGACCAGTGAAACTTTGCCATTTCCGGGCTTCGGTGCGAGCACGCCTGAGTGCCTGCTTGCGTTTTGGTGCAGTTGACGCGCTTGGCAAACGGTCACTGTAGGTGGCTTCCACCAAGCATGGAATGGCCCGGCCATGTCTGGTTTGGACGGCACCAACCAAAGCCGTCAGGCCATTCATGTCCGAATGGTCTACATCCACAAAGCTGGATGGTTTCACGAAACCTAAACTGTCGAAAATGGCACCAAGTTGGTCGGCGAGACCACTGTTGGCAAACAGCCGCTCACTCTTGCGAGCTGCTGTCTCGGCATTTGTAACAACCATCCGGGCATTACCTGTTGCGCTTTGAAAGGCACGCAGGCCGTAGGCCTGCAAACCAAACTCCAACTGGCTTCGCCAGTAGCGATTCGCATTTGGTAAGAGTTTGTTTTGTATTCGCTTGCGAATACCTCGTACAATATCTGGTGACGACATATTTGTTTCCTTGTTTTTGTTAGAGATTGCCAGGAAACAGTGTGTCGTCTTTTTTAGCCACAAGCAACAAGCCCGCCTGACGGCGGGTAGGTGTGGGGTGGTTCAGATCTTGGCTCACAACGATAGAGGAAGTTATAACCACAATAAAGCGGGATTTAGCTCCTATTATCTAAGGCAGACGTATGTACTTTAGGTAGCTTGAACCACTAACAGTGCCACCAGACCAATTCATATTGCCATCGCTACGAATAGCACTTGTTTGATAATTTCCAAGTCCATCTACACTATCGATATACCAAGCGATTGGTCCTCCGAAGCTTGCGTCAAGTGTATTTATAGCAATATCTCCAGCTTGAGGATAATCAACTACGTATCCATCGACAGTAGCTTTTGCAAGCCAATCAGACGCATTCCCATATCCAGCTGGCAAAGTTTTCCCTGCGTTAGTAACTCTGAAAGCAACATAACTTTCAGCGGTCTTATTGTAGTATCCCCAGTCATCAATTACTGTGCCTACTTCTGGCACTGCCCACTTTTCTGGGTAGCCATTGTATGTAGAAGGATCGTAGACTACGGGAGGAAACGGACAATTATCGGTTGTAACGTCTTTTGTGTCACGTGCGTATATTAGTCCAGTAGAATCTATTACTTCAGCTGTAGCTTGCCAACCACTCGTTGCATGTATCGAAGCTGTTATTGTCCCACTTGTGGGAATAGTCACCTCTTCTCCATAACCTCTTCGCTCATTTTCATTTGCACCATATTGCATAATAAGACCAGCTGGTCCTGTTGCAGTAACCGAACAGCTGTCAACTGTAATCACTACCTTAACAGGCAAAGTCTTGCTAAGATAATGCGCTGCTTGCTCGTATTTTGTTATCTGTGCAGTAGAAATAACTCCTTTAGCACCCTGCTGCTTGAGACTATCGATAGACTTCTGCAAGAACGATTGAGCTAGTGAAGTCTTACTTGCTTTCTGTGCTTGATCAATAAAATTTGAAACACTATTGAGATTTACTTTTTTATTGCGAATTGGCTGTATCTGCGAAATGAATGATTTCAAATATTCAAATGTTGGAGGTAATACTTTTATCTGTACAGAAGTCGGGAAAACACTGTAATTTGGATAATCTGAACTTACGTTACAATTAAGTGTTACGGTAGTGTTGCTGGTGATATTTTTTAACTCGTACTGCCCCGAAGTGCCACTTTGTGATATGGGCTCAACTGTACAACTATCCATTCCATAAGTATTCCAATTGAGCGTAACGCTACCATCGTACATAACGTACGCTATTCCGGTATCATTGGTAGTCAAATTTGCATAAGGATATTGAGTAGGAGAGTCTACTGATACCGCACAATAGTCAGCACTTATCATCGGTGCGGTTGTGATAGTGACGGGCTCACTACCCTGGTAGCTAATGGTAGGGTAAGTTACGAAGGTGCTAGGCGTAACACTTATGACTGGGTATATCGAAGTGCTGGAATTACTCAAAGAATCATTAACGCTATCCTGATAACTAACTGCATAATCGGGCAAAATTGATCCAGTGCCATTGCTTGTATTTGAAGACCTAGAGATGCTGGTGGTAGTGTCTTGGTTACTGCATGTGTTAGGCATTAATCCAATTTGTTGAGAATTACTTAAATTGGATACATAGCTTTGTGCAAATACTTTGGCACTTCCAGTAAGGCCAATAATTCCCGCAATAAGTAATGCGGCAAATGTATAAATCTTTTTCATTATTAACCCTCCATGTCTTCATATAAGATTAGCATAAAAAGAGACACTTAAGCTAACCGTTAGATACCCGAACCTTGTCTATAAATTACTCATATGAAAACTGAATGTTTTCAATTCTAGTTTGGGTTCAAAAAAGTCAGAACCAAAATAACGTTTCTGACTTCATCCAATATGCATTGGCTTAGGGACTGGATATAGCACGAATTCGCTTTTCTCCGTCAACTGACGGATGTACGCTCAAACTTGTACGAACCAGCGACCATACATCTTTTGCTTCTAGCAAAATCTGTGGTTGCAGTTTCAGATCCAGATTCGCGGGGTATAGGAAAAGACCTGCCAAATGGCAAGTCTTTTCCTATGGCTCACTACGATAGAAGAAGTTATAACTGTAATAAAAATGGATATGGCAAGATTAAGCCATTGAATAATTAGTGGTATGGAACCCAGTACCTCTTTTACAGTAATCGCAGCTGAGGTTGGGAGACCATATTATATGTTTTTCATTCTGGCTAAGATGTTCATAGCCAATTATTTCAATGGTACCGTTGGCGGCCAGCTCATATAAGCTAGTTTTATGCCATGTCCCATTCGCCCAGTAATCGAAATCCATAAACATAGCTCTAATCAGTGGAGTGACAACAGTTCTGTTCGTTGTATCATCTTCTGCTAGCCCTAACCCTGCACTATTGACGCCTAATATCGAGCCTTCATGGTTAAAGGTTGGTCCACCACTCATCATATGTTCAATTTTACTATCTGCTTCATATACTGCCGATCCTGCAACCGAAGCAGTATCTAAATGGAAATTTACCAGCTTACCTTTTCTGCCTTGGAAAGTTAAGTCATGATTGTCCGTGCCGACTGCATCATTTGTGTGAGTCGTTTTTCCAAAAAAACCGCACGAAATAATGTTTGGCTTAAACGGAATCGGATGAATATTAACTGAAATAACAGGCAATTCGTCTATCTGTTCGGAAATCGGACCATCAGTGAGACTAGTGGTACAAATAGCTAAATCGAAATCGTGTGAAAATCTCATTTTTTCAAGAGGCCAACGTTGAGCTACTTTCTCTTCGATCTTTAAGAGTTGAACTGCCTCTATTCTAAATTTATCCGTGCCGTAGTTTCCGTCTAGCTGACCATACTTCCGATTTTCGTATATTTCTTTCGATATGCCTATCTTTATCAAAGGGTGTTCAATAACATGCTTTGCCGTGATAAATAAACCTGGTGCTAAATAGGCTGCTGAGCCTATAAATTCAGTTCCCTCGTCATCCCTAATGGCTATGGCCGCACAAGCTAACTGAGCTTCTGAATAAAAGTAATCCTGCCATTGTCTAATTGCCACGAGTCCATAATAGCAAAACAAGAGCAGGTTTCACGGAACTGCCCCAAAACAATAACAGAGACTTTCATCTCTGTTATTTTGGTTCTAACCTTGGCTCCGGGGACTGGATCAAAGCACTTCTGCAGCCATGCTCGAAGCTAAGAGGTAGCTTCTGCGCGTGGCTTTGAAGACCGAACCGAGCGACCTCGCTCATTTCATTCGCTGGTCGCTGGCTCAAACTCAATCTCAAAGCCAAGAAAAAAGCCCCTCTTGTGAGGGACTGTTTTCTTGGCTCCGGGGACTGGATTCGAACCAGCGACCTAGTGGTTACACTTATTCACTA
>CAYRPO010000002.1:33246-36211 GCA_964426305.1 uncultured Candidatus Saccharibacteria bacterium | reverse complement strand
CGCGGGTCCGACACAGCTTACCAGTCCGAAATCGAATTGCATCTATGTATGAATGCGCAACAACGTCGTCTGGGCGGGCAATAACAAGGTACACGCCTACTCCTCGGTTCGTAGAAGCGAAAGATACACATAGCTTAGAATGTTTTTTATATTTTATCTACCGGAGGTGCTTGTTTTTTGGTACATGGTTCACGCCAACTGCCTGGGCGATATTTGTATATCCGTCGCGACGAAGCAATGTCACAAGACCCTTGTTAATCTGGCCAACTACCTGCGGACCTTCGTAGATCAGACCTGTCACCATTTGCACAAGCGTGGCACCCTGTTTGATCTTTTCGTAGGCGTCTTCGGCCGTAAACACCCCTCCGCAGCCTATGATGACTTTTTTGCCGTGCGTCAACGCATACATGTCAAACACCAGCTTGTCAGACAACTCTTTCACGACGGCACCACTCATACCACCGTTGCCACTGGGCATGTCGTCCTTGATGCGTGGGTTGCTGCGGGGTTTGGTCAAATTCGTACAGATGAAACCGTCTACACGGTGCAGGAGCGATAACTCGGCAATGCCTTTGCGCTCTGCGGCGGTCAAGTCGGGGGATAGTTTTATGAAAATTGGCTTGTTTGTTGGAATCTTGTCTAGTTCTGTCAGCAGGGCATGTAGTGTCTTTTTGTCAGTGAATGGCTGACCCCCATACGTGTTCGGACAGCTGATGTTGACCGTAAAATAATCGCCGATGTCTGCAAGTACCCGAAAAGAATAGGCATAATCATCTATAGCCCGTTCATCGTTGGCACAATCTTTGTTGTTGGTTTTTGCAATGTTCGTGCCGATAGGTATGCAGAACTTTTTTCCCGAAAGCCGTCGCGCTATCGCATCTACGCCATCATTTTTTAAACCATAGTACACGAGTAAGCTTTTAGACTTCGGCAAACGCCACAACCGCTTCCCGGGATTACCATCACAGCGCAGGGCGGTAATTGAGCCAACCTCTAAAAAACCAAACCCCAACACAGGCATAAAATCCGTCAGCTCGGCGTTTTTATCAAAACCACCCGCTAATCCGATTGGATTGTGAAAATCGATGCCACACACAGTTTGATGCAAGATCTCGTTGTCGCAGGCCCATATCATGCGCAGCAATGCTGCCATAGGGCCGACTCTTGCCGTTGTTCTTGCAAGCCGAACCGTGGCATCATGGACACGTTCCGGATCACGCCGAAACAACAGCGGCTTCGCTGCTTTTTGATACACAAACCTTGTTGCAGAGCTCACAAAAAACATGTGTCTTCATTGTGAACACCATCTCTACATCGTGCTGTGACTCAGGTCATCACGCAAGCCTACTAGCATCTCATCGACTTGTAGGCCAATCGCCCCAACGCGGAGCCAAATAGCCGCTGCCTTCCCAGTAATATACTATTTTTATGTGCAGGTTCTCAGCAAAGTCTTATGTTTAATATACAGAATAGGTCTAAATATATGTAGATTTTAGAATGCTTCTTTAACATACTTGACAAACAACCAAAAGAAAGCCTTTGCTGCTTGTATGAACAATCAAATTATGATACGGTAACACAAAGAAACAGGCCAACAACATTTTTACCATTGCTGCCCGGTATAAGTTCTGTTGCTGACTACTAGATCAAACGCGCAGAATTTGTACCGGTCAACCACTGGCTACAAAGCATGCTGTTCGATTTCGGGACTGATCTAGGTGCAAACATATACATCAGTGTCGTAACCGGACAACACCCGGACTAAGCCTAGCGTCATAGCTGTGGCTTACTTTCGGAAAATCCGGCCCTATCTCGCGTCATAGCGACGCCAGAAATCACAGGGAACAGTACCTTGACAATACAATCACAACAATTGTCAGGCGCACGCATCCCATCCAACTGCACGAAACGCAGGAAGGAGCACGGAAATGAGCGAAAGAACAGCACAACAGCCTCGTCCTGCGGGACCGCCAGCTGGAGTTGATCTAGGCGCGACAAGGAGCGAGGCGACGATGCCTGCACCCGAGATCAGACCGGTCAAGGAGAAGGCGCCAAAGCCGAAGCGACAAGGCACGTCGGACAAAACCCGTCTGTTTGTGCCAGGGCTTGGCATAGGTGCATATGTACTGCAGTCACTGAGCAAAGGTACGTGGGTCAACCCGTCACTCGTGTTGCCGATCGCAACCATCATCTGGGCCGTGTACATATCGGTTCAGAAGAAGTTCGATCACAGCACCGACAGGCCAATACCGCGCATTGGGCCTCAGGGACTTCTGTACAAAGCGCTACATGCCTGCAAGATCACCTACGTGCCCCGACAGGGCATGAAGGAATTGATCGAGCTTGAGCAAGCGCGACACTTTCAACTGGTCGAGAGCTTGCCAGGTGACCAAGGCATCAGCTACGGCGTGATCTGCCCGGCTGGTGGTGGCGGCAAGGGTACGGTGGCGACAAACGCTGGCATCATGTCGGCAGTTGCAACCTCCAAGCCAACCATTATCCTTGACTCTCGACACAAGCTGGGAAACATCGCGATGAGGTTTGGGCTTGACAGACGGCCGAACGACGCCGACTCACGGTTGAACGTCGAAGGCGCTACGACAACAATCCGGCAGATGTTGCGGCTCTTCAAGGGCAACTTCTTTAAGACGCCAATTCAGCTGAAGGTGTTGCTGCCTGCCGTACGATCCGTACAGCAGTACGGTGGCAACTTGTTTGTACTGTCGAGCGACGCGACCGAGAAGGGAAAGCTCCTGAGAGATTTCGACGTGGAACTGTACCGCCAGTGGCTTCGGTATATCCGGGGCATCTTCGCGGTCATGATTCATGAGTTCGACAACGAGATCAATCGGGCGCTCGACCTTATGTTGCTTGAAGAGATTGACGTTCCAGTGTTTGTGGTCGGCGAGCATAAGCTCACGGCCATCGACGAGCTCGAGCAAGCAATCGCCAGCTATCGCACCCT
>CAYRPO010000002.1:0-33146 GCA_964426305.1 uncultured Candidatus Saccharibacteria bacterium | reverse complement strand
ATAAGCTCACGGCCATCGACGAGCTCGAGCAAGCAATCGCCAGCTATCGCACCCTACAGGGCGACAAGATCGAATGCCACGGCATTCTGATCGTCGTCGCTTCGGGCAAGAATGAGCAGCGAGAGCACTACTCAAGTCTGTTCGGCATTCCGCAGGAACGAATCTTCTTCATCCCGTACAACAGTTACTTCATGCCGGAAAAGGTCAAGCGACGCCGCGACCCGTCCAACGAGCTGCTGCCTGTCGTCGACTACGTCACAATGCCCGACAAGGCAAAGCTGGCATTCCTGCAATCCCTGAATCAGGGACTGGTAACTGTAGCCGAAGAACGTATGCGGTCGCTAGACGCGGCTGTAGACGACACTTCCACGATGCTGGCATCGCCGATGGAGCAGGAAGTGACCGAGATCGCAGCAAGCGAGTAATCGCATGCTGCGTAGCACCCCTAGTGATACTCACCTGAGCGTCACTTGTTCATCGTAAGCAAAGGAGCGACTGATGAACACTGTAATCACTAGGCTGAGTGCCGCTAGGTACTCGGCCATCGCTGCGCTGAGCTTTGCTGTTGCTTGGCTCATGCTTGGTCCTGCACCACGCGCCGCAGCAGCTATCGACGATTGCGAGGGGGTAGAGATCTCTAAGGATCTTGCCAAGCCCATCCTCACCAACGCCGAGAACCTGTTCAAGGAATACGGCGGCTGGATTGCGTTCATCTCGATCGTGATCGGCGTGGTCTTGTCGAAGAATGGCAAGGGTGCCAGCTGGTTCAAGTACGCATTCTTCCTGATCGCACTCCTGGCCATCTACGCTACCCTGAAGAGTAGCTTGACTGGTATGGGTGGCTCTCCCTGCTAGGCACAACCACGTAGCCCCCGTTAACCAACACCAGTTAACGGGGGCTACAAACAATCCTTCTTAGGGAGGTTCCCATGGTTCCCTCGTTCTTCAACCCGCTTGACCCACTCGGTGGAATCAAGGACGATCTCCTCGACCTGTACACCAAGATGACTGATCTGTTCGAACAGATCATCATCAACCCACCGACCGCATCGGGCGACCTGAGTGACCTGTACAGCATGGCGCACACCACTGCAATTTGGTACGCCCAGACTGTCTTGCTGCTTGTCGTTGTCTTGTCGGCTCTGACATTCCGCAAGTTTGACCGCGTCGGCAAGGCATTCCTTGTCTTTGTCGTGTGCGTGGTTTTCATCCCAGTCTTCGACAAACTCGTAGACGAGATGGTCGCTTTTGGTAATGACTTCGCGGCAGCAATGGATTTCTATGATCCTCCGGCCGACGCACCAGTAGTGCCAGGCATCGCTGGTGTTCAAAGCTTAACTGGTTCGATTACAGGGCTGGTTGTTGCCTTGTTCTGGGGAGTAACGCTGACAGCGCTGATCTCCTCTTACCAGATCCTGATCGTCGTGTTTCGGTTCTGGGGTCCGCTTGCCTACAGCATCAGTGCTTTTGGCAAGCGCAGCAAGGCGTTCTCAAACGCCATTCTGAGCCTTGGCATTGTCGCAACCATGTTCGGTCGACCCTTTGCTGTCTTCTTCCTAGAGATGGGCCAAGTCGCGATCTACACCATGCCGCTTGGACGTACGTTTTTCGTGTCCTATGTATTCACGATCATGTCGTACGTCGCTGCGATCATCTCGCAGTTCGTGCTGTTTGCGGTTGCCTACTCCGGCGTAAAGTGGGTTGAAGGCACCGTAGCCGCACTGGTGACCGGTAAAGTCGTGTCGACAATTAAGAATAAGGTCGACATACAGCAGCACACAAATGCCAATCATGCCCGTGGCTTCCGTAAAGCGGCAGCACACGAGGTCGGCAGGGAAGCGACCAAGGAAGTTGCCAAGGCATCTGTTAAGGCTGGGACGAAGGTCGCAGCCGCCGGAGCTACCATGGCAGCCATGAAGGTTGCGTCGAGCACACACCCCGTCGCAAAGGTTGCGGTAGTGGGCGCAACTGCTGCCTCAAGGTTTGGCGGCAAATTCAAGAAACCAGGAGGGTAGGTGCACCTATGGAAGGACAGACTGTCCCCTACGTAGAAGCGCCAACACGGCTCTCCTACGACTTGTTCAAACTCAATCACCGCGCCGATGGCCGCATGGCACTAGTCCTCATATCGATCAACCTGATCGGTTGGACTCGCTTTGGATTCGCATTTTTGTTTCCGGGCATTGCCATTGGACTATGGCTGTGGTGGCCGCTGCTTTGGAGCAGACGGTATTACGCCATTGGCGAGTATGTCTACAGCCTGTGGATTCGACTCTACCTGAAGGACACTCTTTGGGAGGACTGGACCAAGGCTACTGACGAGGCAGGGCAGCCGAGCAAGAAACCGCGTCAAGACATACTGCGCAGACATGTGCCAATGCCCCTTCGTGTCGACAAATTGCACGACATTGGGCTCATCTATAACACCGTCACTGGCACGGACTCGATCGTCATTGCCAGTAGTGGTAGCGACATTGCTGGCATGTCGCTCATGGGCATGCACGATGCTCAAGAGGTCATCGCGAGTGTCATACGACGGATTGCGAACTACTCCGGCCTGACCGCCGAGGTAAGTTTTGGGTATCGTAGACGACCATACAGCACCTCGGAGATCCGAGTTGCGTATGACCAGAATGCGTATCCCGACATTCTTGTGCCTGCCGCTCTAGTCCCCATGGCAAAGACAGGGCAGACGCTCGAAGAGCTGTACGAACAGGGTCTTGTCTCGAAAGAAGATGTTCGTCGAGCACGCCTTGGCGCAATCGTAGCCGAGTCAATCGCACTAGCGAATATCGAAGGCTGCGACGTGGATATGGTCGCTGTCATAACCATTCAGCGTCCACCCTTGCTGCGTTCTGCGGCAAAAGGCAAGGCAGAGGTCACGCCCCGAGAAGCACTTCGGACAACGATTGTCGACATGGCACTCGATGTCTGCGATGCGCTAAAGCGGGCAACTGTCCATAATCCTCACATCTTGGATCAACTAGAGTGCGAGGATTACCTGCGCGCAGCGTGGGATGTTGCCGGACTCGAAGCGTACCGCGAGGAACGCGACCAGCACATCGCCTCTGAGGCGGAAGGTATGGCACCGCTGTACCACCCACAGTTCGGGATCTACACTGACAACAGCTCATGTGTCACCGACCAAACAGGGCACGTAACCGTGCGACTAACACAGTTACCTCGAGACATCGTGCCAAATCTCATGCCAGCCCTGTTCTCGGACTCGGGCGTCAGGTGGCCGAGCGTCAGTGTGATCGGCGAGTCAACAACCGGCAATGCCGAGTACTTGCGAACCAGCTGGTTCGCAAGTATCTTTGACAGTGTCCTTGACTCGCTTGGATTCGAATTCGGACCCAAGACCCGAAATCGACGCGAATCGCTCGACGCACGCCAAGAGGAACTTGCAGCAAAGGGGCACACCGAGTACTTCGACGTGTATCTGAGTGCGGCAAGTGACGATCCTGAAGAGCTGGAAGCAGATCTGGCAAGACTGCTGGGTGTTGCAAAAAGCGTTGGCGCACTAGCTACGGTCGTCACTGGACGATCAAGGCAATTCCGCGCCATGCTGACAGCAACAACCTGCATAGGTCTGCTGTAGTTGTGATTGTTTGTGAGGTACTACCCCAGAGGAGGCGCAGCGAAAGCCGCACCTCCTCTGGGGATCTCACATCTCAACAACATGTTACATGTGTTTGACGCGTTGTTGAGGTGCGCGAAACATCACCTCCGAATCCCTTAACAACCAAAGTTATGAAACGTTCGCCCACAATCCACCCGAAGGGGATGTGTCATGGGAAGTAGCAGAAAGTTTTTCAAGGGCGATGCCAGTGTAATGGCAAAGATGCAGCCATGGTGCACAACACCACGCTGGCTAGATTCTGGCGCGTTCTTTGGCTTCGAGATGCGCACAGGTCAAGTCGTGTTCATCGACCCACAGCTGCTCAAGAAGCTTGACATCATCAATGTCTGCACGCTTCTGATTCTTGGCCAAATTGGACATGGTAAGTCCGCACTGGTAAAGTCGCTCGTCTTGCGACTTTTAGCACTGCAAAGCGGGCCAGATCCTGTGACGGGCCTGCCCCGAGAGGCCACAGCGCGCATGCACGACCGCAAGCCCAATAAGGGACGCGGCGAGAATGCCGATGTTGCCGACTTTCTGCTTGCCGACACGGTCAAGTTGATCGAGCAAGGTTCGATCAACTTGTTTGACCCGCTCATGGGCATGACAGAGTGGGACATTCTAGAGACGGCAATCGGCGTCGCCACGACAATTACCGGCAAACGTCTAGACACGTATCAGACGCTTGCAGCACAGGTTGCCGTGTACACCATGCTGAAAGACCTTGCCGACATTGCCTCGCCAGAGGTTCTAGAAGTTAAGGCACGCGGCCTGGACATGACCGATTTGGATCGGTACTACGAGGCAAGCAACAGCGAGGTACTACATCGATACACGCAAGAGTGTGCCGAGAATGAACTGCTGGCTGACCAGCTACGCTTGGCAATTGCTCGTCCGCACAATATCGACGAGCAAAAGTTCCGGGAGGGAGCTGGCAGTTTTAGCGCCATCATAGGACAGCTACTGCGTGCGGACTACGGTAAGCTTTTTGGCGGCAACAGAAGCCTGTACGACCTCTTGTCGCTCCCCATGGTCAATCTAGACTGGACGGGGGTGACAGGCAAGCCAGGCGCAATCCTTGAAGCACAGCTCGCACGCTGGGATGCTGCAGCGTTGGAACGATGGGACATGAGGCTTAGCCCCAATGTTACAGCCAGCGACGAGGTGCACAGTGCAATCAAGGACCTCGCGCATGCCCGTGCTCGTGATACCAAGCTGCGCAAGCAGCGAAGCTACCCCGGGACCGAAATTATGGTCTCGCACAACGAAGCCGACTTCACCATGGTCGGTGCCGAAGACAGCGAGTTGCGAGGTCTTGGCCAGAGCCTGAGTCGAAGCATTGGTATGCGCTTATATGGCAGGCAGGAGCAAGACGATAGCACGCTGCACGCAATCACGCGGCGCGGCGCTTCCGACGCCGATGCTTGGTACACCACCCAGCTCGGCGTGGGAGAGTGGGGGGTCTTGGTGCCTGGCCAGAAAATGATGTGGGTCAGGCACGTGCTGTTGCCAAGTGAAATACCGTTGGTACAGACCAATGCAGCAAATGAAGTCGCCACCGACCGTGTTGCAGTAAGTACCTTGCCACACATCCAAGCCCGGCTGCGAGAGCTTGGCTCAGTTCAGGTTGGTGTTGCCGCATAGCAACACACGTCGCCCGCATGCCATGCGGGCGGAATCGACTACGAAACGTCGATACCGGACCTACTCGTCTGAAAAATCGAGTAGGTCCGGGCAACCCCAAGTACTGAAAAGTTTCAGTGTTTAGGATTGCTAACATGCATTACCTTTGCGATACAACCACAACACGTAACGTAGTTACCATGCTCTGGTCGTTCAAAAAAGTACTGGGTGGGGCCAGGCAAAGTATATACTTCGCCTGGCCCCACCAATTTATTATGCCTGCTGGCCGGCCCACGTCATGAGCTTTCTGAAGTACTTGCCATTGCGCAAGTGCTGCATGTCCTTGAGCCATTCGTCTGTCCGCTGCGCAGCGGTGTCCGACTTATAGCTCACTAGATCAAAAAGGCCATCGATGACGCCACCCCTAAAGGTATTCACCTTTAGGTCTTTGTATTCAGCTGCATTGATCTCGTCGTCACCAAAGATGAAGCGCAAAAGTGTCGGAACGCTTCTGGCCTTGCGCAGATGCAATTTGCGCGATTCGGTGTTGTATGTGAACAGGAACCACGTGTAGCGCCACCGGAACCACTGACTGAACAGGTCGTAGCCGGCAAGGGCTACGAGAAGTAGCGGGATGTACACAAGGGCGCCTGTTGGGTTGCCGTTTGCATAGAACCAGCAAGACCCGACCACAGCCAAGACCATGACACAGATCGGCGACACCAGTACCCACTTACTTCTCTGTTCCGAGAACAGGTACACCATGCCCTGTTGCTTGTCGAGTGCCTTCACGACAAAATCTGGCGGCTCTACTGCTTGTGGCCGAAAGTACTCGTCAGCCGCACCCATACGCACGACAGGAATGTCTTGTGTATCGTCTGACGATACAGTCACATCTTCTTCGTCTTCGACAGGCAGCGGTTGTGTTTCGTTGTCTGAGTTAGACATGTGGACTCCCAGGAAACTCGTAGGGGCTATTCAGTGGCGAACGCCATGAACGTGCATATAGTATGCGAGCATTTTAGTACACTGTCAACAAAATCACCCCTGTAAATGCTTTTGTTTTTGTAAAGGTCTTGGATGAGTACGAGTTGGTTGCATTTTAAAAGTTTTTATGCTAAGATAATTGCATTGAAAGAAATGAATCCGGGTTTTTTAGTGTAGGCGAGGTATCCGATTTTCATTTTTGGCAATCGGTACTAACCTAAAAACACTAGAAAGAGGATTCTTTTTTATGCCGTATACATCTACTCATCGCCGCTCGTTTGGCGGTTCAAGCACTCGTCGTCGCTTCGGTGGCGGTAACAGCGGTCGCAGTGGCGGTGGCAACAAAATGAAGAAGGACAATATTCATCCTTCACGTTTCGTAAAACCTGCAAAGCCAGTCGCAACCGAAGAATATGCACCGATGCATACGTTTGCCGACTTTGCTATGCATGACATACTAAAGCAAAATATTCAAACCAAAGGCTACACCAACCCATCACCAATTCAAGACCAGTCCATTCCTGTTGGGCTGACAGGCAGCGACATAGTTGGCATTGCTAACACCGGCACTGGTAAAACAGTAGCCTTCGCGATTCCCGTGCTCGACCGACTTATGAACGACCCACGTGCCAAGGCGCTAATTATGGCACCAACACGTGAGCTTGCCCAGCAGATTCTTGACGAATTCAAGTGGATCGGCAAGGGAAGCGGCCTATGGGGTACTCTGCTTATTGGCGGCACCGCCATGGGACCACAGCTCCGCGATTTGCGCGACCGGCCTCGTGTCATCATTGGCACCCCCGGCCGTATCAAGGACCACATGGAGCGCGGCAGCCTAGACCTCGGTGGCTTTAATACCGTTGTCCTAGACGAAGTTGACCGCATGCTTGACATGGGCTTCATCCATGACATGCGGCACATTTTGGGCCAGATGCAACCCGAACGACAGTCGTTCTTCTTTTCGGCAACTATGGACCGTAGCGTCCGAACACTTATCGACAGTTTTAGCAGCAACCCCGTAAACATCTCGGTCAAAACCAGCGATACCAGTGACAATGTCGAACAAGACATCGTTACCTACAACGGGCGCGAAGACAAGATCGAAAAGCTGCACGACACGCTCGTCAGTGAATACGTTGTCAAGACAGTGATCTTTGACGACACCCAGCGCAGCGTCGAACGACTCAGCAAAGAGCTAGAAGCTCGCGGTTTTAAGGTAGATGCAATCCATGGCGGCAAGAGCCAGGGCCAGCGCCAGCGCGCCCTCAATCGTTTCAAAGCCAGCGAGATCAACGTACTGGTAGCTACCGATGTAGCCGCTCGCGGAATTGACGTTGTCGACATCACACACGTCATCAACTACGCGACACCAAAAACCTACGAAGATTACACGCATCGCATCGGCCGTGCCGGCCGTGCCGGACGCACCGGCTATGCGCTGACCTTCATAGAAAAGTAAACCCTAAGCAAAAAAGAAAAACACCCCTGGGCCACATGAGCCCGGGGGTGTTTTCGTCCCGCTAGTCCACAATAGATCGCATGGCGTACGTCATACTGCACGCCATCAGCACCATCATGGCATAGATGATGGTCGGATGGCCCGCGTACCCCACAAGGATTGCTCCAGGGTGCGATGTTGACATCAGCAGCTCTTGGTAATGTTGCACACCTTCGGAGTGACCAAAGGCCCACATGCTTTCTATGGTCCACGGCAAGAGGGGCAAGAAAAGCCCAACAAGCAGTATGTAACTGCCGTTTCTTGACTGCCACGGCATGCTGATTCTGCGTGAACACATATACTGCGCTGCCCATAGGCAGACCGACAGCACGAACGTCAACGGCAGGTACAGTAGCACGTAGTATGCAAATGTCCCAGCCATGCCATCCACGCCGTGGATGTCTCTGCCGGCGAGCACATCGAGCATGGTTACCACAAATGCCAACGAACATGCCCACTTGACAGGCGGGCTTACGAGCGCTGCTTTTCCGACGGCCTTTGCAAGCACAAGGTTCATGCGTTTTCACCTCTTTTGTCGTAGGGAACGAATGTCTTATACCGTATCACTTTTTCATAATCTCGTCAATTTTCGGCAGGCCAACTTTTGCCCGTCTTGCCATATCCTACAGGTGTTATATACTATGTGTACTACACGCGATGCTCGCGACAGCTGAGCTGACATACGAGAGGATGACAAGACCATGTCACGTAAGAATCGTCCCCAGGTAACTCCGCAAAGGGACAAGCATGCTGGACGCTGGTATCGCAAATGGGCGTGGGGCGAAGGAGATAGGCGCAAATGGCGCGAGTTCGTTCGCAGATGGCGGAACGAAGTAGAGCCCGAATTCGTTGATTAACCCTCGCTACAGGTCTCGTCGTGGGCCGTACCGTGTCAACACCCGTTGACTGGCACGGCCCCGAACGAGACCTTTTTAGTGTAGGTAAAAATGATAAGTCTGGGTCACAAAACATGCAGCAGCACTGGAACTATTTTTCTTTATTTACAGTCAAAATGTGTGATGCAGATTATATACAATACTTCAAATATGACTATTCTATAATAATATTTACATAATTTAATTATTGTGGAATAATACTCAGATGTCCGATTCATCTTTATACCTAACACCAAGAGGCCGCGAGCTGCTAGACACGCAACTTGAAATGCTTAATGCGCGACAAAAAGAATTGTTTCGTCTCATTGGCGAAGCAGCCCGCCGAGATCCAGACTTGCCTGAAAATACCGAGTTCAAACAACACCGCGCAGAAGTACAATTTGAAATTCCTACTAGCAGGAATCGCATACAAGGCATTTTAGACGCAGCGGTGATACTGGACACAGATTCAGTATGCGAACGACCTGTCGACGAAGTTTGGATCGGATCAATCGTCGAATTACTCTCAAATAAAGGGATACAAAAAACTTGGACAATCGTTGGCCACGGCGAAGGAAAACCTGACAATGGAACAATCAGTTATGACACACCGCTTGGAGCTGCGCTTCTTGGCAAAAAACCTGGCGACGTAGTTTCTGTTAATCAAAAATCAACATTTACGATAGTTTCTGTTGACCGCGACTTATCGCTATTTGAAGAGAGCTAAATTATGAGTGAGTCACTCCAAAAAGTCCATATTCTCTATGGTCCTCCAGGTTCTGGCAAAACAACGGCCATAGAAGGGATAGACGGCCAAGAGATTGACTATGTTTCTGTCGGTGCACTCTTCAGAAACGAACTGAGACAAGATACAGCTCTGTCAAAGCGCATGCGTGCGTATCTTGAGACCGTCAGAGAATACCCACGTTGTATCATGTCTCGTATTATTGAACGATCGCTCAGCTCATGCGTAGCCGAAAATATAGTATTCGACGGTTTTCCAAAGTGGCCTCGAGAGCTAAAGATACTCGATGATATGCTGAATAGTCGTCCCGATATAATTCCGGGCACAGTTGCAGTATTTGACGTTGACCTCGAACAGGCTTCGCAAAGGGTATCTTCGCGTCGCATTTGTCAAAAATGCGATATGCAAGCACCGGACATGATCACGTGTGTCAGATGTGGTAGCAATACCGTCACAGCCCGAACCGATGATGAGCTAGTATCATTTCAAAGAAGGTTTACTGACTATACCGAGACGGTGCCGAGGCTATTCAGTCATCTACAAATGTCTGGTTTTGCCATAAGCCATATCGACACCACTTCGAAGCCACCAGAAGTTGTGCTGTCGGAACTTGGTGATATTTTGGACGTAAGCGTTGCGGCGAGGGAAGTAAAAGTTATATAGTTCCACACGATATGCCCGAGTAGCTCAGAAGAGAGAGCGGATACATGGTTTGTATCAGGTCGGCAGTTTAAGTCTGTCCTCGGGCTCCAAGAGAATATTATGACAATTTTAATCAAACAAGTTGCATCAAACGCTGGTATAGGTCAGGTGGTTAGTAGGCAAAAGATTTTGTTTACAGAACAAGAGAATGCTCGCCTCGTTCAGGCTGAGAAATTTTACGAGGAGTTCATTGATTTTGCAAATATCGGCTACTTAAATGTAGCTCAAGAATCTGCACTGCGTAAGAAAATAATTAAAATTGGGTTAGGGTTACAAAAACTCGCGCTAGTGAGCATATTTTGCCCCTCATACAAAACAGGTGCAGGTATATATGGCTATAACAACAAGATTGGCAACAAAACAAGGGAGAATATTAATACACTAGTCTATATTGCAAATCTTGCAAAAAAATATGACATTAAGTCAACTATCACAATACTATTTAGCGACTTAATTCTCGAAAATCTGCATGAGCTTAAGGGAACCAGCTACGCCGATGATTTACATGATACATTTCTTGATCTACTGAAAAATATTCCACCTGATTTTAATGCGATCAAGTTAAGCTCGATACATACACTTGCCGATACTTTGGGCGAAGAAGGCACGTCGATTGAACTCATTAAACATTCCCCGTCCGATTTAAATATTGTCAAAATGCGTAACCGTATCTGTTATGCGGAGCTATTGGGCTGGAGCGACGAAATGTCAGATGCTCGCTCCGAACAACTAGCCATAGCATATCCGTATTTGGCTGCTGAGATTAACCGTGGGTATCCAGATGCAATATACTTTTGGTCAGAATCAGCTATTGAACGCACACGACTTATGCCTAATCTGGAAGTTCCGTTGTTCGTTCCTCGAAAGGTGAGAGTTTGTGAACATTAACAGAGTAGGATTCGATCCAGATCAAGTCGTACATGAGCAATTCGAAAGCTACGGACATTATTTGGCAGGAGACCATAGCCCAGTTGAGATTGAGTCGCAAGATGGTCGACCGTTGCTAAGTTTTCAGAGCGAACATCAGGTTATTGTTCCAATCTCGGAAATCATTGCGGCACACTCAATTCCAAATGAAGACACTACAAGGGAATCGTCTAGGTCTGTTTGGATCAAATTCTGCAGCCCTTCACAGGTAGCACAAATACGCCAACTAGGAGGGTCTAGCACGCGTCCTGTAATTAGAGCTGACCAAGAAGTTTTCTATGACGTTCAAACGATGCGTGAGCTAAAGGGATCCCAGTACGCCAAACTCCGAAATAAAAAGAAGGTACTAGAGGATCCAGATTTTGTCTTGCGTGCTTTAAGCACATCAACATTGCCAGATGCCTTACTAGTAAATGAACTTTGGCGCAGTCAAAGAGCAGACATATACGCTCGAGACAGGTCTCAGGCGGAAGGATCATTGATGAGGGCAATAGCACATGGCAAAAGCACAACAGAGACTCAGGGTGTTGTTCTGTACTATAGAGACCGGCCGGCAGGTATATCGATATACGACTTTTCAAGAGACGATGTTCTTATCGCATGCATCACCAAAGGAATAAATGACGCTAGACGATCTGGCACAACAAAAGCTTCATCGTATCTATATTTTTACCTCTTCGAGACTGCTTTTGCTAAGGGCAAAACAAGAATTAATGATGGTGATTTGGGCACAGAAGAAGGAACTCGAAATCATAAATTGCAGTTTAGACCATCTCAACTCACTCGCACGTATGACGTGGAGATCATATGACAGAACGAAGAATCGCCGATGACAGGCAGACAATACCATTCCTGTTTGGAAGAAATGCATTACACAAGGCCGCTGAGTCTCTCGTAAAAAGAGGTATTATGGATTTATCTGTGCCCGCCTATGCGTGCGGTGATGAGCTAGAAGCATTACGTCAAGCCGGTATTGAAATGCATCCTTACGATGTTATTTTCAATCCTAAAGATGGTCTGTTCCATAGTCAAAGGCAAGACGACTCAATCTCCGAAGCGCTCATAGTAAACTATTTTGGTTTGCCCAATGCTCACGAGTTTGCAGAAGTTATAACTGATAATGCCTATAACTTAATTGACCTAAGTACAGAAAGGGCACGACCAATGGGTGCCTTTGCCATATATAGTCTTCGTAAACAACTTCTAACACCAAATGGTGCATTTCTAGTGAGTAAAGATCCTGTAGATATGCCGCCGATTGCTCAGTTGCCATCCGAAGTAGCAGAGTACGAGAGCGAAAACTACCGTCGATACCATACTGGAGCTGTTTCGCAAGGTAGTGGCATACATCTGGGTATTGATTCACGAAACCCTTTTGGGCCGCGATATGCCCAATACGGCGGCTATACACTAACTGATGATGACTTGCAGGCTCCAAATAAAACTGAGTTAGAAGAACGATCAAAACAAGTTAGGCGTGAGTTTTCTAAGGTGTTCGCGATAATAAGTCGCGCCGTAGATGATAATCAACTTGCTATAGCATCGTCTATGATCACACACGAGGTTGCGTTTCCAACTATGCTACCTGTTATAGTCTCAGACTCTCAAGCAATGTACGACAGATTTGCCGCAAATAATTTCAAAAAATGTACGCCTTTCTGGAATAAAACATATTCTGCGATTGACAGCACTCAGTTTCCATTTGCAGCCAAATTAAAACATACTCTGTTCGCATTTAGCTTCATACATCCATGGACGGACAATGATTTTGACACATTAATTGATCTAACGGAAAAGGGTATATTGCAGTGAAAGACGTAGTCATACTTCTAGGTGCGCCTTCAAGCGGGAAGACCGAGCTATCATACGAATTAAGCAGAATTCTTAACGCACCAGTTATATCTTGGGAGGAACTTGCAAAGAAGCAAAATATCGACACTCACAACATGAGTACAGGCGAAAAGAAATCCCTTGTATCCATGCTGCGCGAAGCACTTAGCTCTCACGAAAATGAGACATTAATAATCAGAGGATTTGGTATTCATCCACACGAAGCCTCTGAAATTGTGAGGTGGGTTGACGATAAACTTATTGCTAAACTTACCGTCATTCGAGTTAATGTCTCATTAAATTATCTTCTGCACGGTGGACAGGGAGCTGAAGACAAGCAGAAAATCACTGATGAATACTATTTATCACACAGAAATAGCACAAAAGTTGACACCATACTCTCTACAAGAGCAAGCTCGCTTTTTGAGGTTGACGGCGAACAAAACGTAAGAAATGTGGCTACAGATTGTTTGAGTGGTATGCGAATCAACGCAAAACCGTATTCCATGTATGATTTTGTTGAATCAACCAAGTTAAACACAAAATATGGGTTGTTTGAGTTGCGAGCGTATCAGTCCAAAGTCGACTACTCTTACCACTTAGCTCTAATTAAAGGCGATGTCGGTCAATCCAAAGGGGTGCTAACTCGTGTCCATTCTTCATGTATCACTGGAGACATATTGTTCTCCAATCACTGTGAATGCGGTGAGCAACTCGAGCTGGCCCTTGAAATACTATCCAGGCAAGATTGCGGAATTCTGTTTTATTTATTTCAAGAGGGGAGAGGCATAAACATAATAAATAAGATCAAAGCCTACAAACTGCAAAGTCAAGGTCTAGACACCGTAGACGCCAATCTTGCCCTTGGTTTACCTTCAGAGATGCGCACGTACGACATCGTAAGAGACGTTTTGGATGATTTAGGCGTATGCAGTATACGGCTTCTTAGCAACAACCCTGACAAGTCAATTAAGCTTCGAAAATTGGGCGTATTAATTGACGACGTAATCCCCCACATGGTCAAACCTAACGAAATCAACAAAAGATATCTCGAAACAAAAAAAAGTAAAATGAACCATGTATTATAAGTAAATGATGACTATCTATCTTGGTACAGTCAGTAAGCAGAAAACTACCTACGTAGACAATGAAGCAAATATTTTGCTCGACAGTTGTGTTATTGTTCCAATAGACGTAAACAGTGGAGTGAGCGACCAACCGACTAGCCTCGCAGAAACAGAGTCAGGAGCAAAGAATCGTGCCTACAGCGCTTGGAATTCATCACAAACAAGAGAAGGCGATATATCATTAGGCGTAGAAGCAGGTCTAGCATGGACCGATTCAAACGCAGTGCTTGTTTGTGTGGCATGCATCTACGACGGCAAATCATATTATAGTTCGACCGTGTCAGGACTATCGGTTCCTAGAACAGTTTCTGATCAAGTTAGAGATGGGGCTGAGTTCGGTACCGAAATCAGAAAATATCTTGGCGCAGGACCAAAAGAGCCATACACGTTTTCAGTCATCAAAGAATTAGTCGATAGAGAAATTTCGTTCAAAATGGCCATACATACTGCGCTGACCAAATGGCAAAACAGTGCAAAGAGATAAGTCCAGCTCTTGGGGCGCAGGTACGCAAAGCCTGTAAGTCATGTGCTTTTGTATAAGTATACAGCCGGGTTATTTCGGTATCTGAGTAGTTGTCGGCGAACCGGACTCAAGCGCTTCGCGGATGGCATTGACGAAAGGGAATTGGTCAAAAAGACTCAAAATCCACAGTACAAGCGCCAAGACTAGCGTCGCACCGACAACGGCACCAAAGCCGCTCGCAACCCCTTTGGCAAAACTCATAGTAATGGTCATGCGCTTGTTGACGTAGCCCATTTCGAACATCGACTGCAACATCTTGCCAAGTTCGAGCTGACGCTTCTGTGTGTCGCTTAGCGAATCGGCTGATTTTTCTGGTTTTTTGGCTTTGACTGACTTTGTCATAAACATACTGTAACAATATTTTTTACACATACAAAACAAGCTGATACCATGTATGTATTATGAGCAGATCCGTCCAAGACCTCGTTGACAGTTTTTTCGCATGCTACCCTACAAAAACTTTTGCCAAAGGCGAACACCTGATTCTAGCGCATGAAACACCAAAAGGTGTGATGTATATAGTCGACGGACAAGTCCGTGTCTACGACATCAGCGGCCAGGGGGACAAAGTGATCGTCAACATACTACAAAAACCTGCCTTTTTCCCGATGTCATGGGCAATTAGTGGCATTGACAATCATTATTTTTACCAAGCCGCCATCAAAACAACCGTACGATTTGCCCCTCAGGCAGACGTGATTGATTTTTTGCACACCCAGCCCACCGTGACACTTGACCTACTCGACCGTATCCAACGCGGAACCGATGGCCTGCTGGAGCGGATGGCACGCCTCATGTCAGGAACTGCGCAAGATCGGCTGCTTTTTGAGCTCGTAACGACCGCAAAACGATTCGGAACCACAGAAGATGACGGTGCCGTCACTATGCGAGTTACGACCCAAGAGCTTGCCGACCGAACAGGATTAGCCCGAGAAACGGTCAGCCGTGAATTGACAAAATTAAAGCATCAGAATTTTGCCGAAACTCTTGCTGACGGTCGCCTACGCATACCAAGCGTTCCAGCCCTTGAGGCCTTATTCTAGAAGAGTGTGACATAGATCACATACGCATTTGCCGTGCCTGTGCTATGTTCAGCCCATATACGCAACACAAAAAACAAAAAGGAGAACATAAGATGTTAAAAAAATATTTGCTTGTTGCGGCAATTATGCTAGTGGCGGTTGGTACGGGCCTCGCCATCGGAGCTAGCTTTGCCCTGCAAACAGTACACGAGCAGCTCGCTGCACAAAAGATCACATTTCCTGACGCTGCTACATTGGAAAAAGAAAACTCGGCTCTTGTGCCATATGCGAATCACAAAGTCGACACAGGAGTTGAAGCAAAAGCTTTCTCTGAATATATTGGTGGACACTTGCAAAAAATCGCTGGAGGCAAAACATATTCCGAAGTAAGCGCCGAATGGATGAACAATACATCCGATCAAAAACTTGCCAGCCAACGACAGACATTATTTATGGGTGAAACTCTACGAGGTCTGCTACTCAGCGCCTGGGGATGGAGCCTGGTGGGGCAGATTGCTATGTCGATCGCGTACGCACTATGGGCGCTCGCAATTGCACTGCTCGTCATTCTCATAGCCCTGCTCGTGCCGACAAAGTCAAAGAAACATACTCCCGCCAAAAGAACAACCTCCCGAGCAAAGAAACGCTAGTTAGACCTAGCAACTCGTATCCGACCATCACGATTGTCCACCCTTCGGGTAGTCGTGGTGGTTTTTGTATTAACCGTAAACTATACGCTCCCCCTAAAGCAGGCTATACTTACATACATTATGTCCGCTTTTGATACTGCCTATACACAACTGAACACAGCCCAAAAGAGTGCAGTGGACTGCATCGATGGGCCGGTACTAGTGCTGGCTGGGCCTGGAACTGGTAAAACACAATTACTTGCCCTGCGTGCCGCAAATATACTTACCAAAACCGACACATTACCCCAGAACATATTGTGTCTTACATTTACCGATGTCGGCGCACGAAACATGCGCGAACGCTTACAGCGCTATATTGGCAAATCGGCCTACGATGTCAAAATTGGAACGTATCACGCCTTTGGTAGCGACCTGATTCGCAGCCACCGCGACTACTTTGAAGACCTGGCCGGCAGTCAACCAGTCGACGCCC
Organism: uncultured Candidatus Saccharibacteria bacterium; assembly: GCA_964426305.1. Lineage (GTDB taxonomy): Bacteria > Patescibacteriota > Saccharimonadia > Saccharimonadales > CAIOMD01 > CAYRPO01. The sequence continues at coordinate 16,543 of CAYRPO010000002.1, read as the reverse complement.
TTGGCCAGCATGAACTCATGAGCCAAGTATACGCATCAGTTCCGTCAACCAACCCACTGTGGCGCAGCGACATTTACTTGCGTGATGCACTGGCATTTGTAAGCGAGGCAAAACGTGGCGCGCTTACACCAGACGACGTTCAAGCCATCGCAAACAGCAATATTCGATACATCGACGCAGTCAGTCCGCAAATTGCCGGACATTTGGCTGGCTTTTCACGTATGAGCAAAACGTCGATTGACTTGTTTCGTGGCCTGTTAGACATTTTGGTACAACACCGTGACGAGCGGCTGATCGATGGCGTCAAGCCACTGTACACGCTTGCCGTGTTTGAATTGCAGACAGCCCTAGAGGCCTGCGCAAGCAGTGGCAAAACCAATGAGCTGACAGCGTGGAAAAATGTGTGGCTCTGTAAAAACACCGACAACCAATTTGGCTTGAGTGGTAAAAAGGAAGCGCTCAAGCTACTTGGTGCCGCAGATATATACGAAGCATACCAGGCTGCACTTATAAAAGCGGAACTGTTCGACTATGACGACATGATCCTTCGGGCGATCGAGCGCATCGAGGCTTATGACGATTTACGTTTTGGACTGCACGAGCAATATCAATACATCATGCTCGACGAGTTCCAGGACACAAACCCATCGCAGCTTAAACTCATACAGCTCCTTACAAACAACCCACTCAGTGAGGGTCGCCCAAACGTACTCGCTGTCGGCGACGATGATCAGGCAATCTACGCCTTTCAGGGTGCCGACTACATGAACATGTCGCAGTTCGCAAAGCTATACGATGGTACTAAGCTGATCACACTAACCGAGAACTGGCGTTCACATGCCGACATCATTGGTACTGCCAAAGGTGTTATGCGTCAAATCGAAGCCCGATTGACGACCGCCCTGGGTCTGCCCGACAAAGATTTCGTAGCAGCTAACCCGCATTTACCTAAAAAAGCAGCGGTGGAACGTCGGCATTTTCAGAGTGATCCGGCTCAAAGTGCGTGGCTTGCAAGTCATGCAAAACAGCTAGCAGAGCAGGGTGTACAGCTTGATCAGATTGCAATCATTGCCCCGCAACACAAATATCTCGAGCCGCTTGTGCCGTTTTTGCACGCCGCTGGACTACCAGTACGCTATGACAAACGAGAAAATGTCCTAGATGACCCGCACATCATGCAACTATATATACAAAGCAAATTGGCCTTAGCACTGGCAGCTGACGACCAAGAGATGGCCGATGCATTTTGGCCCGAAGTTTTGAGTGCAGACCACTGGGGACTAAGCACAAGTCAGATCTGGCAGCTGTCGTGGCAGGCTAGCAAAAACCGTTACAGCCCGCAGGAGCCGGCGCATTGGCAGGCACTCATGATGCAAGATCCAGACCTTAAGCCAATTGCACTGTTTTTTGCCAGAATTAGCCAAATCATATCGGTCGAGACGCTCGAAAGTGTCCTGGACTACCTAACGGGCGCAAGTCCACTGGCCGTGCACGAACCCGACCTGGCCGAGTATCGATCGCCGTATTTCGATTATCACTTCGGCCCGACAGCGCAAGACGGCGATACCGAGCAATTTTTGCACACCATTTCGAACCTAACTGTGCTAAGGTCGCATGTTCGCGAATACAAGCAGGGTACCGATCAGCCGCTCACGCTTGCAGACTTTGTAACGTTCGTAGACACATATCGAGCCGCCGGAGAAAAACTGCTCAACACCAGCCCATATCACAGCGCCCAAAAAGCAGTACAGCTGTTGACTGCTTATGGCTCCAAAGGCCTTGAGTTCGAACATGTTTTTGTCATTGACACTGTCGACGAAGCATGGGGCATGAAAGCTCGAGGCAAATCGTCAAACATTACGTTGCCAAAAAATCTGGCATACATTCGGCAAGCTGGCAAAAACAAAGACGAGCGAAAGCGCCTGTTGTACGTTGCATTGACGCGTGCCAAATTGGGCCTATATATTACAAGCAGTGGATCCAGCTATAGCGGGACGGCCACTACACGCCTGGAGTTCCTGGAAGAAACAGACGACCAATCACCAAACAGATCACCGCTCATGCCAGCATATGCCCAAAACATTATCGAGTCAGACCTAGAGGCGCCAGCCCTGGAGACCATGACAGTCAACTGGCAAACAAGGCACATCGCAGGCCCCAATGCGCCCGACCTACGCGAGCTACTGTTGCCACGTATGGACAACTTTCAGATCAGTGCAACACACATCAACACCTTTACCGACCTTGTATTTGCCGGACCAGAGCACTTTTTGCTTAACACTGTGTTGAAGTTTCCAAAGAGCCCATCGGCAGACGGCCAATATGGTAACGCCATGCACGAAACCCTCGAATGGGTCCATCATTATGTGCGAAAACACGACGAACTGCCAGAAGTCGAACAAGTCCAGGCAACTTTCGCTACGAAACTACGAGAGAAAGGTCTGAGCCAAACCGAATACGAACGTCGCCTCACGAAAGGACAACAAGACCTGGGCGTCTTTTTACCCCAGTGGTGGCCAAACTTTAACCCTGCAAACGAGCATGAGCGACCATTTCGCGACGAAGGCAGTTTTGTCGGCGATGCCCACCTAAACGGCAACCTAGACCAAATGCTCATTGACCGCGAAGATAAAATAATCGTCGTCACCGACTTTAAAACCGGCCGGCCGCATAACCGCTGGACCAACGACATTAAACTGCATCGCTACAAGCAACAGCTATTGTTCTACAAACTTTTGGTTGAAAATTCACATACCTACCGAGACTATAAAGTCGAAGCCGGACGGTTGGTATTCGTCGAGCCAGACGAAGACAATCATATCCAAGAATTGGTTCTAGACTACAAAGCAGACGAAGTCGAGCGCATGAAAGCGCTCATCGGTGCCGTATGGCGACGCGTCAAAACACTCGATCTGCCAGACGTATCTGGATTCGATAAATCATACAAGGGCGTCATAGACTTCGAAAACTGGCTCATAGAAAACATCTGATATAAAGCTTTCTCTGCATACACTAAAAAAGGCTCCTTTTGGAGCCTTTTTTAGTGTATGCAGAGAAATTACTTCTTCTTGGCGACCACTTTTTTCGCGGTTGATTTTTTTGCTACCGGCTTTTTGACGGCAGGTTTTGGCGTTTCGACTGTTTTTTCTACTGGCTTCTCGACCTTGGTCTGTGCGGTTTTAGCGGCAGACTTTGGTAGCCCAACTTTTGCGGCCGTATCGCGATTAACTAGTAACTCTACGACAACCGCACCAAGCAGACCGCCTAGGATTGGCGCAAGCATTGTCTCGGTCCAGTCAAATGCATGTGTGCCAAAGGCAATGGCAGGATTCAACACGCCACCTGCCAAGATACCTAAACCAGCAACTGTTGAGCCGACGAATAAGCCTGCACCAATAGTAACGCCAGTATCTCGATCACTCATCTTCTTGCCAACAGCGGCAGTCAGGATCGCGACGAACACAAAGGTACCAATGAGCTCGGCCAAAAATACCTTCTGGTCAAAGCCCGGCCATGTGTTGTTTTCGAGAGTTCTGCCAAGCAGATACTCGCCAAGCTTCCAGCCAGCAACGCCAGCCAAGAACTGGGCGGCTACAAAGGCGATACCCTTAACAACACTGGCACGCCGAACGGCCACCATGGCGATAGTGACTGCTGGGTTAAAATGGCCAGCACCGACTCGGGCGGCTACAGTATAAAAAGTTGCTACCGTAACGGCAGCAGCGATTGCGGTGAAAAACGGTGCGCCGTAGCGAACAACGTTTAACACTACAAGAACAAGTACGAGCGTGCCGAGAAATTCGGCCAGCACCGCAGCGATTTGTCGCTGTTTCATGTAAGGGTTACCCTCCTTTTAAAGTCTGATACCCATAAGCGTACGGTGTAACCCCTTACAAAGTCAAGTCCTTGACAAAAACCCAATCGCACATAATGCAAATCCTAGTGCCACAGACTGGCAAACACTACACTATATATGGTAGTATTGAGATCATAGACAGGGAAATGCGCGTGACACAAGTTGGTGAATCAACACGAAATCACGAAGGTCAGATTCCGCGCCCACGGCGGCCTGAACAGCTTGGAGCATTGCCTGTATCTCGTTTTTTGGAAACGTCCGATCCTGCAGGACCACAGGATGCAATGCATGTTTGAGCTTTTCTAGAATCCATAGACAAGTCACGCGTGCCAAATGCACTCGAGATCGTCGTACGTTTAGGTGAACTGCACGGGCTCATACCGCCCGACATGGAAGACATTGCCGAAGAACAAGCACAGCGCAGGGCAACGCTTGCATTACTGGGTGAATCGTTCATGAGACATCAGTCATTCATCGAGGCGCCAGCCGGAACCGCAGGCCTCCGTGATGCCGCCCAAGAAGTAGCAGAGCAAACAGCAAGCCTGAATGAGCATATTGTTATGAAAGACCTGCGCGAGCTTCAGCAGGCGATGCGACGCAAATCAGATCCTTCTAGCCCGTTATTTCGACAGATCAACGGCGCCTGCGCTTACTGCGTGTTGCCGACCTAGACACAAGACGCATTCCATTTACATTTGAGACTTGACCGAACAAGCGCAAGTACTTATGCTTGTTAAGTAATTATGGCGTTTGAAGACTACAAAACAAAAGAATCGGTAGTGGTGGTATATACCGGTGAAGGCAAAGGCAAGACCAGTGCCTCGCTTGGCCTAACCGCCCGTGCATTGGGCGCCGATTGGCGTGTCGCTTATATACAATTCATCAAGACATGGAAAGTTAGCGAACATACCTTTTTAGAGAAAATTGGACCGGTTTTTGGTGATAAATTACTGTTTTACAAGGGCGGGAAGGGCTTCTACAACGCTGGAGACATCAGCGCCAAAGGAGTTAGCGAATCCGAACACAAAGCCTCAGCCATGACAACCTACAAAACTGCCTTTGAGGCAGCTACCAGCGGACACTACGACCTGGTTGTTTGTGATGAAATCAACAACGCCGTGCATGATGGCCTCCTGTCTGAACACCTCCTACAGGAGCTCATGCAAGATCGTCACCCCAAAACAAGCCTCTGTCTGACAGGTCGCAACTTTCCACCCAAGCTCCTGCAATACGCTGACATTGCGACCGATATGACAAAATTGAAACATCATTTCGACGATCAATACCTGGCTAACGCTGGTATTGATTTTTAGGACCAGTCAATCATAAGCCTATTGACAAATATGCTAATGTATGTTAGTATTTATACATAACCCCTGAGGAGGAGTTTTAGGGCTATGAAGACATCAACTTTTAGCGCAGGACTTGTCACGTTGGCATTTTTGGCTGCGGCGATCTTGCCATTTACACAGACAAAAATTGTCCATGCCGCAAATATCGATACCACACCCGACTGCGATAAGTTCGCTGTTATGTATTGTGGATCTTCGACAAAAAATGACGTACTCGACAAATTACAAAATGGAGACACAAAAAACTCGGCGAGCGACATTCAAAAGATTTTTAGCCAGTTCGGACTCAATGCAAGTCGCATCCAGGCCGATAATTTCGTGAAGGGTGTCGTATTTCAGAACGGAGAAGTCCGAGTCGGCAACAAAGTCGTTGCTACCGGCGCCATCACATATATCCGAACGATGGGACGTGTCAACGTAGACAAGATGGGCTCTGCCCAAGAAGCGCTTGTCCATATAAACAGCAATGGTCAATTTGAATACGCCATCATGACCCCTTGCGGAAACCCTGTTACGGCGAAGCCCGTTGCTCCGCAGAAACTTGAGTGTACTAGTTTGCAGGCAACTGTCAGCAATCGCACCAAAGTAACATTGATCAACAAAGTACTTGCATCGGGTGGCGCAACAGCATCTTCTGTTCGCTATAACTTTAGCGACGGTACTGTTAAGACAGTTACACCAAACAGCAGCTCAACATACACCTTTGACAAGGCCGGAAATTACACCGTCAAGGCAACTGTCGTAGGCACACTGAACGGCAACGCCACAGAGAAAACGGCCAGTGCGTGTGCAGCGACATTCTCTGTAAAAGAGCTGCCTGCTAACCCCAATTATACGTGTGAAATCTTGACAAAGAAGCCTCTTGGTAATCGCAAATATGAATTTACCGCAAAGGCAAGCGCTACCAATGGCGCAACAGTAAAAGACATTACTATAGCATTTGGTGAAAATAGCGCCAAGGTAACGGTGCCAAACAATGGGAGCGCCAGCTACACCTACACAAAGGCTGGTCAATACACCGCTCGAGCCACGGCAAATATTGCACTACCAAACAAAACAAGCACCACAGTGACAAGCACAGACTGTACTGTTGTGATCGACGAGCCAGAAACGCCCGTTACTCCTCCGAAAGAGCTCCCAACTACTGGTGCGGGTGGCCTAGCTGCTCTATTCACTACAACAAGCATTGCTGGTGGCCTTGGCTTCCGAGCCTGGACACTGCGCCGACTGAACCGCTAACTTCGAGCCAATGTGCACAAAAACACCCCCAACTTTCGGGGGTGTTTTTGTGCGCCACAACGCTATGATGATACAGTAGAACGATGAAAGCATCTGCCCACACCCACACGCTGTATTCTGACGGCAACCAGACTCACATGGAAATTATGCACGAGGCAGAGGTGCTTGGTTTGACGGATGTTGTTTTTTCGGATCACGATTTACTGATTCCAGACGAAGTGATGCCACAGCTTAAAAACTACAATGGACCAGTTGCATGGCATAGCGGTATCGAGCTCACCACATACTACAGCCCGCGGCCACTAGCCAAGGGTGGTACCATACATCTGCTCGGCATAGGCGTTAACCGCACCCACCCAAAGCTAACGGCGTACTGCAAGCAACTACAGGCTGAGCGTAGCCAGACCATGCACAATACTGTCGCCCACTTACAGTCATTGGGCTTTGATGTAACTGTAGAGAAAGTTCTAGAAAAAGCTGGAAAAGGGTCTATCGCCAGCCCTCATACCGTACAGGCATTAGAACTAGACACGCATAGCGCAAATAGAGCCATACACGACCGCCTGTTGCACGCCCTAGAAAAAGAGGCTCAAAAAGGAACTCGCAAAAACGTACAAAAACTCTGGCAAGACTACCAGGATGGCGGGCCAAAACAAGAACCCTACGTACTATATATGAAAAATTACAGCTTTCGACCAGCTCGTGGTAGCACACACAACTCCATGGTGGGCCTCAAAGAATCTGTCGAGCTCATCCGAGAAGCCGGCGGAAAGGCCATTTTGGCACATTGGTTCTTCAACAAAGTTGCGCTGCCGCTAGATCAGCTGGAACAGCTCATAAAAGAGCACTATTTTGACGGCCTTGAAACATCGGTCGTCAATACCATATCGCAAAACAACATCCAGGCGGATGTACAGACACTGCAAAACCTTGCTATGACATACGGCCTATCAACTATTGCGTCAGGCGACAGTCATAGCGCTGAAGACATGACTGCTTTTGCAGAGTCACCTCATAGCCTTGAGTCGAGCGAAGCGTTAGCGGTGTTTTTGCGAAATTAGCACCAAGCCTTTTTCGACAAAGTACGCTCCAGTAAACCATTCACTGAGATCCCATTGATCGACCTGTACGCCCGGCGGGAGCTCATCGGCAATCTGCCCACCCTTGAGGTACAGTAAACCATTTGGCAGATCATGCTTTGCTTGTTTGGCGATTTTCGCAGAAATCCAACCCCACGCAGTATCAAGCCGAGTCACAGCACGCGACACTACAAAGTCAAATGTGCCAGGCACGTTTTCGACACGCTCATGGAGGGTAGTAACATTTTTTAGCCCGAGCTGACGCGCAACATCATCGACAACTTTTAACTTTTTGCCAACCGAATCGACCAACAAAAATGTTGTCCGAGGAAACAAAATTGCAAGCGGTATACCCGGAAAACCTCCGCCCGTCCCAAGGTCCAATACCCGCGACCCAGGCGCAAATTGCACGGCTTTTGCAATCGCCAAACTGTGTAGTACATGATGCCCATAAAACAACTCCATGTCTTTTCGGGAAATGACATTGATCTTGGCATTCCAGCCTGCATACAGGTGCTCAAGCGCTACAAACTGACGATCTTGCTCAGCAGTCAGCTGAAACTGTTTTCTGATTTCATCCATGATATAACCATATCAGTTTGCGCACCTTTTTGGCTAGCGCGCTATACTATAGGGTACAGATGAGTCTCGGCACCAAACATTCACGAAGCGGTAAACCGAAAGTAGTACTAGGACTTGCGTCGTTAGCAAGCCTGGCGGCGCTCAGTATACTCACTGCAACCATCGCTCCACGAATTGAGCTACCCAAAGCCGCAACAGTCCAGCCGGGATATTATCGGGTGGTAGAGGTGAGTGACGGTGACACATTTAGTGTAGACATGGATGGAAGAACCGAAAAAGTGCGAATGATCGGTGTTGACACACCAGAGACTGTCAAGCCAAACAGTCCTGTTGAGTGCTACGGCAAAGCTGCGAGCGACTACACCAAAAAGACGCTTAGCACGCAAAATGTCCGGCTTGAGGCTGACCCAACGAACCAAAACCGCGATCGATACAACAGACTGTTGCGCTACGTGTATTTGTCCGACGACACACTATTTAACAAAAAACTCATCGAAGAGGGTTATGGTTTTGCATATCTCAGCTTCCCGTTCACAAAAGCCGACGAATTTCGTGAGGCCGCCAAACAAGCGCGCGAACAGGCAAGGGGTGTCTGGAGCGGTGACTGCCAGATCACGAGTCCTGACAGCGACAGACCAAAGTCAAATACTATTCAATAGCATCAGGCACTATGCTGTTGCGCGCTACGTTGTATGTTGCTTTAAATCTGCGCGTCGACGAACTCCATACGCATATTGCAAAATGACTACCTAGAATTGGCAACGTTATAACCTGAAAGATCATCCTCTTCAACGGATGAACAGTTGCTACTTGGGGCCGATCAGATTGTTCAGACAGTCGACGAGTCGAATGCTTGCGTTGATAGTACGACAAAAACTTGTCCATATACTGGACATCCCCAAAATCAACATTGACAAACATGGCGGGGTTCACGTCAACACGAACCCCAACAGATGCTAGTGCTAAAGACAGGTCCTGGTCTTCGTGAACGAGCCTATCGTCAAGGATGCAGTATTTTTGAGCACGTCGCCAAGCCTGAGCACTCATAGCCATGTTTGAACCCCAGAGTATTGGAATACCAAAAAATCCTTGCACGTGCTTCTGATACGCCCAGCTCCAGATTCGACCAATACGTTCAGAGGTCAATCCAACAGTGCTTCGACCATAGCCAGTTACGGCCTCTCCATCTGGGTGCTGCGAAAACCATGTCTGTACTTGCTCAATCCAGTCATTATTCACCACCGCGTCTGCGTCAATCCGTGCCAATATGTCGCCCCTAGCTTCGGCAAAGCCTCGATTTCGGGCATGGCTTAGTCCTTGTTTTTGCTCATGGACAAGCCGAATATTTGGAAATCGCGACACAATTGCCGCAGTTTGATCAGTCGAATTGTTATCTACAACAATGATCTCAAACGGGAGAACTGTTTGCTGTTGTAACGCACGCAAACAGGGAGCAATCCTAGCCTCTTCATTGTACGCCGGTATAATAACTGAGATTGTAGGGTTCGTGATTGTGCGCATATGTAACCTTTATTATACATGTATACTAATAGCATAAGCGTAGCCGCTCTATTGTATGTCAGCCAATAAGTCAACCACACATACCAGCAAAAAAGTACCACGCAAGTCTAAGAAACGACTGAATTCGAGCATGGTCGCCAGAGCAATTGCCTGGTGGAAACAGCGCAGAATATGGCAGCGTATACTGCTGTGTTTGACTGCTTTTTTGGTGCTGTTTACGGCACAGGCGTATGCGCTGGCATATTGGTACCAAAAACAGCATGCCGACGAACCGCTCACCTGGGGCGTGACGTTCATACCAAACTATGCTCGGTACTTTGACCTAGATCCACACGAAACAATGCTAGCACTGCGCGACGATCTCGGCTTTCGCCGTTTTCGACTGGTAAGCTACTGGAAAGATATCGAGCCAGTCAACGGCCAGTATGACTTTCGCGAACTCGACTGGGAATTTGCGCGCGTTGCCGAGGTAGGCGGTACGGTAACGTTGGCAATTGGGCTGCGACAGCCCCGCTGGCCAGAGTGCCATTTTCCGGACTGGGTTGGCAACAAACAAGACGAAGCCGCCTGGTACAACGAGCTGGAACAATACATGACTGCCGTCATAGATCGCTACAAAGACAACCCTGTATTGGGTAGCTACCAGCTTGAAAACGAGCATTTTTTGACCGTTTTTGGTGAATGTCCTGCGCCCACGCGTTCCCGGTTGCAAAGCGAGTTTGACCTAGTAAAACGCCTGGACAACAAAACTCCCGTGATCATCAGCTACGCAAACAATTATTTCGGTGTAGCGACAAGCGAACCGTTGCCCGATCAGGTTGGCGTGTCGGTCTACAAACGCGTATTCGACTACACCATCACCAAGCGTTACTTTGAGTATCCGTTTCCGTCATGGTATTACGCCTGGCGCGCTGCTCAACAGCAAATCTTGACCGGCCGATCTAGCATGTTGCACGAGCTCCAAGCCGAGCCATGGCCCCCCATGGCAGTCAAAGACGCAAGCATTGCTGAACAAGACAAAAGCATGAATGCCAAACGCTTACAAGAACGCATCGACTATGGCGAAGCAACCGGTTTTCGAGATATTGACCTATGGGGTGGCGAATGGTGGTACTGGCGCAAAGTCAAGTTCGACGACCCAAGTCTATGGAACACCGTCAAGAACGCAAAACTCAGCGGCACAGCACTCGACGACGGTCAAAACCCCTAGGCAACATGCTGACTTTGTCGTAGTAGGGTACAATAGAGCCGTTATGGCCAAGTCATCAAAGAAACCGCCAGTAAAATCAATTGTCAATCGACGCGCCAACTTCGACTACAATTTACAAGCCGACATCGTAGCCGGCATTGTCTTGACTGGCCCCGAAACCAAGTCTTTGCGCATGGGACATGGTCATCTGCGTGGCGCATTTGCTAACATCAAAGACGACGAGCTGTGGCTGTACAACGCGACAATTACGCCGCTCATCACAAACCGCGCACATCTGCCCGAAGAAACGCAAACCCGTCCTCGCAAGCTACTCGTAAAGCAGCGCGAACTTGCACAACTACAGACAGCGAAACAACAGGGCATGACAATTGTACCGGTGAAATTTCTGACCCAGGGCCGCTACATAAAAATTGTCATTGCACCCGGACGCGGCCAAAAGAAATACGACAAGCGCGCGAACATTAAAAAACAAGACATCAGCCGTGACATAGCCCGTGACATAAAGCACCGCTAGTATTTTGGTCTAAGCAGAAAGTTTGTGGCCGATTTTGTTGGCCACTTCATGCACCCAACGATCAAGCCTATCCAACTGATGACCCATAACCAACCGCTCATCATCGTTTACTTCTTGCCGCTTGGCGATCTGGTCAAGCATATCAAAAATCGAACGTATGTCGTTCCGTAGTGCCTGTTGTTCTGATTCGAGCACGTCTAATCGCTCAAGCACCTGTACCATTTGTAGCTCTAGCTTGTCAAAGCGGCCTTCGAGCTTGTCAAAGCGGCCTTCGAGCTTGTCAAAGCGGCCTTCTAAAGTATTGAAGCGCGTGTCTACAGCTCCCACAAAAGAAGTAATCAGCTCAATCACATCGTCAATGTCTTTACGCGTTGCGGGGGCACTACTATTCATACGTCTAGTATATAGCACCATACATGATTAATCGGTGAATTTTTGACAAAACACTCGTACAACTTGATGCGCCTGACTCAAGCTAACAATGCTTGCAGAATCCATAATCTCATCAAACTCTTCGGGCTTAAAATATCCGTGATGCTTGTATGCCTCCAGTCGAATAGCAAGCCCAACAGTGTCTAGCTCTGGATGAAATTGTAAACCATATATGTTTTGTTTAACTCGTATGGCTTGCACTGGGCAGGTACTAGAACTTGCCAGCAAAACAGCGCCATGAGGCAACTGACGTATGCCCTCATGATGACCAACTAATGCTGCAGCCATGTGACACGCTGAAAATAGCCGGTCTTCTCGGCCGGCGTCGGTTAGTTGTAAATTAATAGGTCCTACGGCTTCGGTATAGTCCGAGCTGACAACACCTCCAAGCGAATCAACCAAGACGCCCAGACCATAGCAAATCCCCATATACGGAATATCATACTCATAGATGGTGTCTATGTGCTTTTTGAGCGTCATCTCGACATATTGCTGGCGCGCTGTTTTGCCGTCGACAGGCTTGCTGACGTCATACGGACCGCCACCCACGATCACCGCCGCATAGTCGTGCATGTCAAGATCATCAAAATCCTCAACGTGCATCTGCACTCGCTGAACTTGTCGCGAATCTAGGCCGCCATGACGCAAAACCGCCTCATATTCGTTTTGATTTGGCCGCGAATCTTCGCGCAACTGCAACAGTAATGCTTTCTTCATAACAATCTACAAATTATATCAATAAGAACCCTATTTTGAATCTTTCCTGATTTCCAAAGTGTGCACCGAACTCTTTACACTAAGGTGCCCAGTTAGCAAATTGGGAAGCTATAGTTTTACGGCAGTACGCCAGACAAGATAGACGCTCTATAGTATTTTTACAGAGGTCATTGTTTCTTGGCTTTTCGTTGTGAAGTGGTAATGTGATGATCTATATGCAACTGAGGTCATATAATTGACTTATTGCATATTTAGTGTTATTTTATAGTTTGCTGCGATCTATTGGGTATTGTAGCTATTACGCCTGCCTACAGTCTTATCTGTAAGCTGCACTGTTTGCTGCATGCAAAAAATCAACGCATGTGTATTTCACAAAGATCTTTTGTTACAAGATTTTCGTGGAGTACATAACCTGTACTTCAAGCAATTGGCGGCGTCATTACGCCCCATGCACTTTGACAAGCTAAGAGTTAAACAATCCTGGGTCACATTTTATCTTTTATTACATATTTAAAAGATAGGATGTGACCCGGGAAGCGTATTACCGGCACAGACAAGGAAGAGCATGAACATGAACAGGTATGGTTCGAGGGGATACACCCCCTGGGCGCCGATCATAGGCGTCGCCATCATCATCTCAATCGTCCTAGGCGGGCTTTGGCTGTACTTCGGCCACATCCAAGACACTGGCGCTCGCTTCTGGCAAGCGTTCACTGTGGCGTTCGCATCGCGGCAGATCTGGCCGTCCGGCTGGAACATCCTGCACAGCACAGTCTGGGGCTTCATCGTCCTGGCGATCTACGTGCTGGGCATCGCGGCGTTCATCGCCAACCGCGAGAAGAAGCGGGCAGAATTGCTCGCTGCAGTCATCGCCGCCTCGGCGCTGGCACTCGGTCTCGTCGGGGGCTTAATCAGCCTCTGGAACAACGACAAGGATGGTGCACGCTCATTCGCGGGCAGCACCAACTTCGTCGTCTCGGACATCAGCAACCTGCCGAGCGCAATGAAGCCACTGACTGAAGGCGCTACGGTTGTCGACAACGCCATCGTGGGCATCCACGACGTACCCGGAAAGATCGTCGAGGGCAACTTCGACTACACCTGGGAGCAACGCGTCGCAAGCGCACGTGGTGCCGATATCGTCATGTCCCGCACCAGCGGTTCAATCCCGAACACCTACCTGCTCTCCGATTCGCTGTCGTACGTGTATGGCAACGAGGGGACGGGTGCGTGGACGGCAATCCGCGACGGCCACAACAAAACCCCTGTGTGGGGTGTCGTCGAGTGGGACGGCAGTCGCAAGCAGCCGACCTCATGCAAGTTCGATAGCAACAACGCCATCAACTACGCGTTCGACGGGAAGTGGGGACGGAACCTTTCGGACCTCATCGCTCACAAGTACCGCGAGTTGCTGTATGTCCCCGCTGACATGTGGGGCTACTGCAACAACGGTCAAGCGACCATCGTCATCCCTGTTGTCGAGCAGAAAGCCTTCAGCAACCGCACCACAACGCGGAGCGCTGGCGTGCTCATTATCTCCGGCTCGCCTTCGGGTGAGCCCACGATCGAGCATCGCACCAGTGTCAAGGCAGGCGAACTGCCCGGACCGGCATACAGCTCGTCACTAGTGGATCAGCAAATCAGCGCCATCGAGTGGCAGGCTGGGCGCAAGAATAAGAACCGTCTGCAGTTCGGCTTTGAGCGGACCAACGTCAGCTCGCAGGCCAGCAACAACGGCAACTACTTGCTCCGCAATACCACAGATGGCCGGATCTATTGGGTGAACCCGTTAACCCCACGGTCCTCGGACAGCCAGCAGCTCACTGCCTTCAGCATCGTACCGGCCGACCAGGCCACAGCTGGCCAGCTCAACGAGCAGCGGGTCTACGTGGCCAACGACGATGCCATCGTGGCAAACCTGGACGACCTGGAGTCTCGGGTCATTCAGTCCGTAAGCGACAAGAATGCTGGATTCTTCACCGGCGAGAAGCCTGGTTCGATCGTGGAGTTCCTCCCGATTGATGCGAACACCTGGCAGGTGTTCGCAGAACGAAACGCTCGTGTCATCTACCGGATCGTTATCGATTCCGACGCCCGTATCCAGCCCGTGGTGTACAACATCTCTGGCGACACGCAGACCAACACCGGAGAACCACCGTCTGAGTCGCCTTCGGGCAACAACGACAGCACTGGCCTCAACTGCTCTCAGCCCAGCCAGCTGAGCGAGGCCGATCTCGCCAACTGCATCTCGCAGCTCAGCAACGAGCTCCAGAAGCGACTGGCGGGGTCGCAGCAATAGTCTGGATGGTCCGGGCGGGGGAGACAGTGATGCCAAACCCGCCCGGCCCTCCGGGAAAATACTCTTAGCTTGTCTGCTTCATAAAGTTTTCAATGCGTTTTGAAAGTTTTGTGAAGTATATGTGTCGACAGGATCGGCGCAGAAAAGAGAAAAGGCACGGGATCGGGATGATCACTCGTGCCTTTTCGTACATGGTCAAACGTGTCCACGGGCAGGGGTGCCCTTTGGTAGTTTGCGGTATTGCACCTCGCCCGAGTACCGCTTGATGGTTATGATCAGGTCCTGGCCATACAGGTACGCAATTGCTCGACCCGCACTGCGAGACGTGGGTTCAGACTTGTCAGGGAAGTAAACCTTCGGTCCCCTCGGGAATCATCAGAACGTCTACGGAAGTGCCGAGACGTGCCTGAACAAGGATACTCAGCCTGATTGGTTCTGTTGTAAACGCAATACCGCTGCTATTGGAGCTCCTGAAGATCCTTGGGAGTGCTTGACTCCATACCTCCATAGATGCTCCGTCCAGAGACTTCGTCATCTTGCCCTCCGCTCACTCGACATGTACGACAACATCTAGCCTACTGCTTTTTATGCGAAAATCAACAGTTATTTTCTGCTATGCTACATACATGAAATTATACAGTTGGAACGTAAACGGCATCCGGGCGGTTGTAAGTAAAGGCACGTTTCAGCAATTTGTAGCCGAGCATCAGCCTGACATACTTGGCCTGCAAGAGACCAAGGCAGAACAGGGGCAAGCGACAATTGACCTGCCACAGTACACAGAATTTTGGAACAGTGCCGCAAAAAAAGGCTACAGTGGCACGGCAATTTTTAGCAAGATCAAGCCTGTAAACGTCACATACGATATACCAGCAGAAATTAGCGAGCGGTTTGGGCCATTTGCCGATTCATACGGCGACCCCTTGCGCGAAGGGCGCATTACCACTGCAGAATATGACAATTTTTACTACGTCACTGTCTACACGCCGAACAGCAAGGGCGACCTGTCGCGACTTGGCCTGCGCCACATAACGTGGGACCCCGGGTTTTTGGCGTACGTGCAACACCTAGAGCAAACCAAGCCAGTGGTTTTTAGTGGCGACCTGAATGTCGCTTACAGCGAAGACGACCTTGCCAACCCCAAAGCAAATGTAGGTAAACATGGATTCACCAACGAAGAGCGCGAAGGGTTTCAGAAGTTCCTGGACGCAGGCTTTGTTGACACGTTTCGCCTGTTCACGCCTACCGGCAATGGTCATTACACCTGGTGGACACACTGGGCCAATGCCCGAGCCCGTAATGTCGGTTGGCGCATCGATTATTTTTTGGTGTCTGCAAGTCTAAAAGACAAGCTTAAAAATGCTCAAATTCATGCCAATGTCATGGGTAGTGATCACTGTCCAGTGAGTGTCGAAATTGACATGTAAACCACAGAGCCTACATGAGTCGATCTGTGATGAGTGTCGCATCACGATCAACTCCAGTGCTTCGCGCAAGGACGACCAGCGGTACTCCTGCTGCGCGAACGGTCGCTTTGGCCTTGGCTTGATATCGCGCTTTGGTCGATAGGCTCGGATCGGCGTACGCCGCAAGTCTTACTGATTCGCTCTTTAGCGCAAACCACGCTGCTTGTAATCCCAACCTCAGAGAACGTAGTCGACCGCCATATCGAGCTTCGAGTAATGCTAAACGTCCAATGAGATTGATCCTGTATTGATCGGGCTTACTTTCTTGAGTGTGCG
>CAYRPO010000001.1:0-65111 GCA_964426305.1 uncultured Candidatus Saccharibacteria bacterium | reverse complement strand
GCAGTTCCCGTTTCTTTGCGCTCAATTTCTTTGAGTCTGCAAGACCATCGATCTCAGCACGCAATCGAACAGCAGCTACCACTAGTGGCCCCGCCCATGACCCTCTGCCAACTTCATCTGCACCTATCATGATCTAAGAATATAGGCTTTAGGCTTCGGTTCAAAGTCATATTGTAATTGCGCTATGTCAGCTTCCTTCGTATTTATAGTTTTTGAAGATACTAGTATCGATCAATATGATTACTGACATGTTTTTGATATTAGCGCATTTTTGTGTTATATATAGTTCAGCCTGTTACTCGTTAGTAGGCTGTATCCGTCCTGCTACACAGAAGAAGTGGGGTTCAAAAATGTCCGAAGACGATATTCGCTTCAAGATCGAGTTCAACAGCTGTTCGCTGCGTATCGACTTTGATCACGCCATACTGAGTCATGAAGCGCCCGTCAGGCTTAACGCCATCAATGGCTACGGCGACTTCAAAATTCTTGATGATTGCCGCATTGGAGTTGTAACCGCAATCTTGCGTCTGGCGACCCAGCCGAACAGCGGCGTCACGCACATCAAGATTAAATCACACAGCATCGAGCTCAGCTTCAGCCGGGCCGTCAGCCCGTCGGACTCATGGGACGAGGTCCTGAAAGCCCTTCGTGACATCCCTGGCCGCACATTCGTGCAGATCTGACAGGATTGTTTTGATGAGGGTCGTTTCGCTGCGATGTGACACGACCCTCATCGAACCTTATTGCAGGACGGATATTTTTACATGGCATTCTATTTCCTCCGCGCAGGTACTGGTTGGATATGGCAACATTAGTACGACGACCTTGAGGGACAAAAAAAGAGACCATCTTCGTAGGTCTCTTTTTTCTAAACGGTGATTGAGTTTATTCTTTGGTTTCGGCTTTGGCTGCGTCGTGGGATTCGGCTGCGGCTTCGTGCAGTTTTTCTTCTTCGACTTCGGCTTTTTTGTCATGTACTGCATTCACAGCGTAACGATCAAAGTCTACGCTAGTCAATCGAGCTGACTTACCAGTGCGAGCGCGCATGTATGTTAGGTAGTTACGGCGAACCTTACTGCGCTTTGTAACTTCAACTTTAAGTACGTTTGGACTATGAAGCAAGAAGCTCTTTTCGACACCAACACCACTCGCAATGCGACGGACAACAATTGTGTTAGTCAGGCTGCCCGCACGATTGGTGCGAATCACCATACCTTCAAAAATCTGAACGCGCTCTTTGCTGCCTTCTTTAATTTTCTGGTGCACGCGAACGGTATCACCGGTTTTTACATCGACAATCTGCGACTTCTTGTAGGCAGCTTCGATCTTCTGAATGAGACTTTGCATCTTACGTTGTTTCCCAAAATTAGCTTACTAATACGTATATCTGAACCACTATAACACAAAATCTCTTGATTGAAAAGTCTAAAACAACCGTCAAAACAGCGTATAGTAAATCATATGAATATTTACGAAGAAAGTATGCAGGCTCATCTGAATCTGCGCGGAAAACTCGAGGTACGCGGCAAAGTACCACTCGAGACAAAGCATGATCTGAGTTTGTATTATAGTCCTGGGGTTGGCGCGGTAGCTGCGCACCTTGCAAAGCACCCCAAAGACGTCCCACTTTACACAAGCACCAACAACACTGTTGCGGTCATTTCTGACGGTTCTGCAGTGCTAGGACTAGGAAATATCGGACCAGAGGGTGCACTCCCGGTCATGGAAGGCAAGGCCATGCTATTTAAGCAATTTGCGGGCATCGATGCCGTGCCACTTGTCCTCAACACGCAAGACCCAGACGAAGTCATCGAAACAATCGTACGCTTATCTCCAAGTTTTGGTGGAATCAACCTCGAAGATATAGCCGCCCCCAACTGTTTTTACATTGAAAATGAGCTAAAAAAGCGACTGCACATGCCAATTATGCATGACGATCAGCATGGCACTGCAATTGTCGTTGTTGCCGGTCTCACCAATGCCTTGCAAGTGGTCAAAAAGCAAATCCGCGACATTTCGGTCGTTGTGATTGGGGCTGGCGCCGCCGGCAGTGCAGTAGCGCATCTTATGCATCATGCTGGTGCACCGCAAGTTACGGTCGTAGACAGTAAAGGCGCAATTTATGTTGGCCGCGACGGTCTTGACGCGTCAAAGAAAGGCCTTGCTCTGCTCAACAAACGGGACGTTCGAGGTAGCCTAGAGCACGTGCTACGAGGAGCTGATGTTGTCGTGGGAGTCAGTAAAGCCGGTCTTTTGACTGCAGACATGGTGCGCAGTATGGCGCCAGACCCAATCGTATTTGCGCTTGCCAATCCAGATCCCGAGATCATGCCTGACGACGCAAAGGCTGCCGGTGCAGCAATCATAGCTACGGGCCGCAGTGATTTCCCGAACCAGATCAACAACGTCCTGGCTTTTCCCGGTATTTTTAGGGGAGCCCTGGACACAGGCAGCCCCATTACTGAATCGCATAAAGTTGCTGCAGCTGAAGCAATTGCCGGCCTGGTTACAAACCCAACGGTCGATGAAATTGTACCTGACGCACTCGATGAACGAGTGGTCCCTGTTGTAGCGGCCGTTTTTTCCGACTAGTGACGGCTACGCGACGACGCGCAGGACTTCTTCAAGAGCGGTTTCACCAGCGATGACACGCAGTACGCCAGATTGCAACATCGTCATCATGCCATCCTCAACCGCAGCACGCTCCAGGCTCGCAGTGGTGATTTCGTGTCGATCACGGCGCAGTTCACGTTCGAGTCCTTCGGTCATAAGTAACAGCTCTCGAAGCGCAAACTGCCCCGTGAACCCAAAGGGGTTTTCCGTTGACGATCCCGGCCTATATAGTTGCAGCCCATCAAGCGATGGTCGCGGGATGCGCGATGGCAACGAGTCAACTACACGCTGTATCCACGCTACGGTTTGTGTATCGGGAGTATATGCTTGCTTCGTATTCTCATCGAGTCGGCGCACAAGGCGTTGTGCTTGCACAAGCCGGATGGCAGACATAAACAGCGGGTTATCTCCGACCGAGTCAAGCAACCGCGTCAGTGCGGCACATGCTGAACTAGCATGATATGTCGACAGTACTAAATGCCCTGTTAAAGCAGATTGCAAAGCAGTACGCGCAGTGTCATGATCACGAATCTCACCGACCATGATGACGTCCGGATCTAGCCGCAATACAGCACGAAATTTCTCTGCAAAGCCCTCTGCCTGACCACGAGATTCAACAGGAATCTGTGTTATACCTTTTATGTTATATTCAACCGGATCTTCAAGGGTGATGATTTTACGCTCCGGATGATTGAGCTCATTAATGATACTGTATAGCGTGGTTGTTTTTCCTGAACCTGTTGGACCAACAAACAAAACCAAACCATTTGGATGACTGATGATGTCACTGATGATGTCCTGTTCGTCCGCGCTCAGCCCCAGTTTATCGATACGCATAAGTTCTGAGTTAACCGTAAACAGCCGCAATACTGCATCCATGCCATGTACTGTTGGGACTGTCTCAACACGAGCATTCACCGTGACATCACTGCCGTCGGCCAAATGATATTGGGTATTAATGTGGCCTGTCTGGGCATCATCTGAGCTAGTCGATACATTGGCGGCAACTGCCAGACTGGATATGAGTTGACGGTATTTGTCCGGACTCAACACAGCTACAGGATGCAGGACGCCGTCGACGCGTATGCGAATCCGCACCGAATCTTCATCGGTTTCAAAATGTATATCAGATGCTTTAAGCCTATAGGCTTGTTGCACGGTATAGGCAAGCATATCGTCAGCACGCACCTGAGACAAGGTTGCAGAAACGGCACTCAGTTGCGCATCAACATCGTTCGACGAAAGAGAGATGTCTTGATACACAACTGTCTTTGGCGGATCATAACGTCGCATCAAATCACGAAAACTACTGTCAGATATCATCGAGAACGTAACACGCTGATCAGTAAATCTTTGCACAAGCGCCTGCATAGTAGCTTGAGAAGCGTTGTTTGTAATGCCAAATTTTACATTGTTGACATCGGCGTATATAGGGACCATTTTGTAGCTATACATCTCTGCAATCGACAACACATTGTCATAGAGTGACACCTGGCGACCCGACAGATCATCATACCCTATACCCAAGATCCGGGCACGTCGTTGTGTGTTTTGTTCGTCTTGTTGTCGACCAGCATCCATACTGCTTAAGTATATCAGTCATGGCGGCAGGCGCCATACCGAAGTTCGCATAATTGTCTGATTTGATATAGTACATGCAGATGCTTGCACTCATTCTTGACAACATACGCAGTACACATAATGTCGGTAGTATCTTTCGATCGGCTGATGGATTCGGTGTATCACATATATTTTTGGCCGGGTATACACCATTTCCTCGCTTACCCCAAGACCCACGACTGCCACATCTAGCCGATAAAATTACTGCACAAATCCACAAAACCGCTTTGGGTGCCGAGGAGACGATGCCTTTTTCGGTACATACAACCGTCGACCAAGCAACTGCCGCTGCCCGTAAAGCTGGGTTTTTTATCGTGGCCCTCGAACAAGCTGCTACGTCCATGCCATTAGCATCATTTACACCAACACCAAAAACAGCCATACTAGTAGGGAACGAAGTGCTGGGTGTTACAGCCGAAACACTACAGCAAGTCGACGCGATCCTCGAGATTCCAATGGTCGGCCGCAAAGAATCGTTCAATGTATCTGTCGCAGCGGGCATCGCATTGTATGCCATGACAATCAATCGCTTATCATGAATACACACCATCATCGCATCGGACATATACTCCACGTTAGTGGCCTGTTTATGCTGCTCTTTGTGGCAACTATTTTTTTGCCCGTCAACTCAGCCTTAACCCGCGCTTTTGGCAGTAGCGAAATCTACGAGTTAAGCAACAAAGCCCGTACGACGATAAATGCAAATCCACTGAGCAATAATTTACAACTGAGTAGCGCCGCACAAGCCAAGGCAGAAGACATGGTTAAGAAGCAGTACTTTCAGCACGTAGCACCAGATGGCACAACTCCGTGGAAATACTTTGCCGATGCCGGATACAGCTACCAACTAGCTGGCGAAAATCTGGCGATCACAAATGAATCGGCTGAAGCCGTCATACAGGGTTGGCTCGACAGCCCAACACACCGGGACAACCTACTGAACAACGAGTATAGCGATATGGGGATCGGCATTGCAAATTATGGCACATATCAGGGCCACAAAAATACAATTGTCGTGGTAGCTTTTTACGGGAAGGCAACTGGCAGCCAAAATCCACTTGCCGCAACGAGTCCCGCCGGCACTACCGCAGCACTCAAGCCACGCTACCTACAGACTTCACCAGCACTCCTGGCAAGTATTGCTGGTAGCCTGGTCGTCATCGGCGCACTCCTAGAAGCTCATCATGTCTACAAAACGCACCGAAAGCACCAGTCACAGCCTACTGATTCCTGAGTACTACTGAAACTTCACACTTTCGGCACCAACTAAGTTCTGAACCTCAGCCAATAGCTGTGATGAACTACTGACTTTTTGTGGCAATTTTATAATCTGCTTCTTTGTGGCACCAAGCACAAGTACTGCCTCGTGCATGCCGTTATATGCATCAAGTATGTTCTTGAGCTTTATGAGGAGATCGGCGTCTTTACTGTCAGCCATTCGTATGTATAAACGCGCCGCGGCAGGTGCTATCTTTTTTGCCGCTTGCACCGTTGTGGCGTTTGAAACCTTTGCACTTGCCGCGCGTGCCCGTACCGCGCCCAGGTGTGCTTTGCTGCCGGTTTCCTGGTATGCTTTTGCATCGTCTACAGTAAGAACCTCTGCCATGTCGACCAAAATCTTTGCCTCTTGCATGGCTTCACCGTTTTTGTCAGTGCCATTCACCTTGCCCTTGGCCAAAATCACCTTATCACGTACCCAGACATCGGCCGTGTCCTTAAAGACGCCCGGAAAAATCACCAACTCGCGCTGATCACCAAATAAATCCTCGACTTTTACAAACGCCATAGCCTGGCCATTTTTGGTACTGATCTGACGCACGTCGACGACTGTCCCGCCAACAGTAGCAGTTTTACTGTCAGCAGTTCCTACAATCTGAGACAATGGCACGGCTTTTTCTGTCAAAATTGTCTCAAAGGCCTCAAGCGGATGACTGGAAAGGTATAGTCCGAGCAACTCTCGCTCCCATAGCAAATAGTCATGTTCTGTGTATACGCCGCTAGACTCCAGGGCTGGCAGTTGAATTGTCTGCATCGTCACTTCTGAATCCGCCCCAAACAGGTCAGTTTGTCCAGCCTGTTGGTCCTTCGAGGCACGAGCGCCAATTGCAAGGATAGTGTCAAGATGTTCGAGGAGTGCTGCTCGAGCGCCAAAACCATCAAAGGCTCCGCATTTGACCAAGCTTTCCCATACTTTCTTATTGACTAAGCGCCCATTAACTCGCAGCAAAAAATCTCCTAGGTCCTGAAATGCACCTTCTTCTCGGACGCGTATAATCTCGGCAACGGCACCATGGCCAACATTCTTCACTGCATCCATGCCAAATCGAATCTGCGGTGCTTGTCCTTTTGGTGTATTAGGGACAACCGCAAACTCATGGAATGACTGGTTCACATCGGGCGGCAACACCTGTAGCCCCATATGCTTGCATTCCGATATTTCGATCGAAAGTCGATCGGTATCGTCGTAGTCGCTTGTCATCAGCGCCGCCATAAACGCCGCAGGATAGTGTGCCTTTAGATATGCCGTCCAGTAGGCAACAAGCGCATAACAAGCTGCGTGGCTTTTGTTAAAACAATATGCCGCAAAATCTTCAAGCTGCTTCCAGAAACGCTCCATAAGATCACGGTCAATGCCGCTGTGTTTTTGGCCGCCCTCGATCATCTTATCTTTCATTTTTGCCATAAGATCAGCGTTTTTCTTACCAATTGCCTTGCGAAGCGTATCAGCCTCGCCACCAGTAAAGCCGCAAACCTCTTTACTGATCTGCATAACTTGTTCCTGATACACAAGCACTCCATAGGTGTTCTTGAGGGCGTTCTCCATACTAGGATGCGGATAGACAATCTCTCGTCGACCATGTTTGCGACCGATGAAATCATCGATAAACTGCATAGGTCCAGGTCGATACAGCGCCACCATAGCAACGATATCTTCAAAGACACTCGGCTGCAAATCGCGTAAATAACGCTTCATGCCGGCAGATTCAAGCTGAAACACGCCGGTAGTGTCACCACGCGCTAGCAGTTCAAACGTTGCCTGGTCCTCAAGCGATACGCGCTCAATATCAATATCTTCTTTGTAGACTTTTTTGATGATCCTCAATGCGTTTTTGATGACCGTAAGGTTTGATAGCCCCAAAAAATCCATCTTCAACAGGCCAAGCTCTTCAATTGGCCCCATAGGATACTGTGTAGAAACAACACCTTTTTGAGCCATTTCAAGTGGTGCAAATTTCACAATCTCATCGGGAGCAATCACAACGCCAGCCGCGTGAATGCCATGATTCCGCACCGTTCCCTCAAGCCGAATTGCCATGTCAAAAACACGACGAGCATTGGGATTTTTCTCGTATTCCGCCTTTAGCTCTTCGCTCTCAACTAAACTCTTTTCGAGCGGAATATGCCGACCTTGAACAGGAGGTGGAATCATCTTGGCCAGTCGGTCGGCATCTGCATATGGAACCTCTAGCACACGAGCAACATCGCGCACTGCCGCACGTGCCGCCATACGACCAAATGTGACAATGTTCGCTACACGGTTATCACCGTACTTTTCAACACAATATTGAATCACCTCGTCACGCCGAGTGTCTTGGATGTCAATGTCAATGTCAGGCATGCTAATGCGGTCTGGATTCAGAAAACGCTCAAACAGTAGATCGTAACGGATTGGATCGAGCTCGGTTATGCGCAAGCTATAGGCAATAATCGAACCAGCCGCCGAACCACGACCAGGCCCAAACACAATGCCACTGTCTTTCCCCCATTTTATAAAATCCCAAATAATCAAAAAATATCCGTTGAAGCCCATGCTGTTGATAACACCCAGCTCAAAAATTGCGCGCTCTGCAATGTCATCAGGCAGTGTTTTCTTGGCTGCTTCGATATGTAGCGTATGTGCCGTGGCTTCGTCGATCCCACCGTAGCGAAAAGCAAGTCCTCGATAAACAAGCAAGTCAAGGTAGCTTTTTTCGGTTTCGCCGTCAGGCACGGGAAACTTTGGAATGAGAATCTTGCCCAACTCAATATCTATGTTACAGCGATCAGCAACAGCCTTTGTATTGGTAATCAATTCTGGATGCTCGTCGCCCCAGCGATCTATGAGCTCTTGAGGAGGCACAACATGCAACGGATAGTCCTTGAGTGACATGCGGTTCGTCTCGCTCAAGTACGAACCTGTACCAACGCAGAGCAATATTTCGTGCGCTTCTTGATCTTCATGCATCAGATAGTGAGCATCACATGTTACAACTGCTGGTATATCAAGCTCTTTGCCAAGTGCCAACACGTGTCGATTAATCTCTTCCTGTTCTTTGTTGGGAAGTGGGTTTCTGGGATGTCCATGATCTTGAACTTCCAGGTAGTACCGATCACCAAACACGCCTTTATACCACTGCGCAATATCTCGCGCCTTCTGCGTATTACCGTCTTTTAGAGCCTGTCCAATCTCACCCCCCATACAGGCGCTCATCGCGATCAGTCCTTCGTTGTACTTTTCGAGTAAGTCATGGTCGATGCGCGGAAAGTAGTAGTAACCGTCAAGATTTGCAATCGTACTCAAGCGCATCAGATTCTGATACCCAGTCATGTTCATAGCAAGTAATATAAGATGAAAGCGTTGTTTGTCTTTGGCCGCGTCTTTGTCGGTGTGCTTTCGGGCTGCGATATACGTCTCGATACCAATGATTGGCTTTATGCCAGTAGCTTTCGCAGTCTTGTAGAATTCAATCGCGCCAGACAACGTGCCATGGTCAGTCATGGCCACCGCCTGCATGCCGTTACTTTTAACAAAATCAAGCAATGGACCAATCTTAGTCAGCCCATCCAATAAACTGTACTGCGTATGGTTGTGCAGATGCACATACTGGTCGGTTGACAACCCGGCCACTGTTTTTGCCATGCTTCCCTCTTTCGTCGTTATGCATAGTATATAGGATTTTTGCATACTCTGTCATGGCCAAAGTACAACAAAAAAATGCCCCGCTAGTACAATGCGGGGCATTTTACACGAAAAAGTGTGAAAGACTATTTTTTCAGATACTCTACAAGGTCATCTTTTGCTTGAGTTGCCTCTGTAACGGCTGCCTGCAACGACGGGTCGTCCGCTTCGCCTTCTTTGACAGCATGTAGTAATTCAGATACCTTATGCTTGGCGTCTTCAGCTTTACCTTGCAGTTCGGAAAGTTCCTTCTTGCCGCGTTCGCCCAAGTCGAACGCTCGTGCTTTTGCAATATCGAGCGCTTCATCAAGCTGAGCGTACACAACCTGCAAACGTCGCTCAATCTCTTTTACCGCCTTCGTACCGGCCTGTTTGATGTCTTCACGTGTTTCTTTGCCGCTCTTTGGAGCTGTCAAAACACCTGCAATATATCCTGCCGCTAGCCCTACCAAGGCACCGGCGATAACCTTCTTTGTCGTATTGTATGCCATATATGTACTCCCTCCTTATTTATGAAGCAATCCAGAAATTGCGCGTATCAGCGCAGCAGGCCCGCTCGCACTCCTCATCGTATCGGAGACGGCTGCAAGATTAGCAGTTGTAGCCTCGACATAATCTGCAGCACGATTTGCCTTCTTTAGGAGCTGAATCGTAAGCGATACAGCAATAATCGTCAATATCAGCAATATCGCCAACGTGATCGATAGTATTATGACCAATATTTCGAAAGCATCCATGTAGGGTATTATACCACAACTTTTGTAAATTGTCTACTATACTATTTACAGAGGTCGATTGGGCGCGCAAAACCTATAGTACAGTATCTTTCAAGTACGTGCGAAAAGCCTCACCATACACCGGCGATTCGAGCGCCGTATGCACAAGTGTCTGAATGTATTTGAGCGGATCGCCGGTATCATGATATTCACCGGCAATAACCTGACCGTATACCTCATCTGTTTGTGCCAATTCATTAATACTATCGACTAATACTATTTCTCCTGAATTGCCAAGTTTTTCCTGTGCAATGATTGGCAAGATATTGGGCGTCAGTAGATAGCCCATCATCGAGGCATATTCACTAGGCATCTTGTCGGCACCTGGCTTTTCGACGACACCACCCAAGCGTAATGTACCGCCGCCAATATCTTCTTTGACCCGTACGACCCCATACTTGTTAGCGTCTGTTGGGTCAATCTTAGAAAGACAGATGACCGTCTTGCCGCCATTTTTGAGAAATGCTTGCTTCATCTGAACAGCGCGTGGCACATCTCCTCCAAAGAAATCATCGGCCGAAAAAACAAAAAACGATTCGTCATCATCGATCAAATGCTGCGCATTGAGCACGGGTCGGGCATTGCCTTTTGGTGTGCCTTTTTGTCGGACATACACAAAATTAGCAAGATTCGCTATCTTTTCGATTTCGTCTGCTTTGGCGTCTTTTCCTTTTTCTCGGAGCTCCTTGATAAGCTCCTCGGAACGATCAAAATGATCCTCGATGGCACGTTTTGTGCTGCCCGTAACAATGATGACGTCGGTCACGCCTGCAGCAACCACCTCTTCAACAATGAGCTGAATCACGGGTTTGTCGATGATTGGCAGCATTTCCTTGGGCATCGCTTTGGTTTGTGGCAAAAATCGCGTACCTAGTCCAGCGGCACAGATTATCGCTTTTGTGGGAGGTCGGTACTGCATAGGACTATACCCCCAACTCCTGCTTAATAATTCCCTGCACTATGCCAGGGTTCGCACGACCTGCACTTGCTTTCATAACCTGACCAACCAAAAACCCAATCGCCTTTGTCTCACCAGCCCGCACGTCATCGGCAGCTTTTTGGTTTTCTGCTAGTACTTGCTTGACAACCAGTACCAGTTCGTTAGTGTCTGACACCTGCATTAAGTTTCTATCCGTTGCGAGCTGCTTTGGATCGGTATTGGTCGAGACGACCTCTTTCAAGAGCTCCTTAGCGGCGGTAGAACTGAGTACGGCGGAGTCAACCATGCTGGCAAGCGTAACAAGTTGTTCAAACGCATCGGCAATCTGCGTCCATGTCACTACACCCGTGTCTACGAGGCGCAGCAACTCACCTAGGATCCAATTTGCAATAGTCCGTGCGGTCTTGTGGTCATGTGCTTCGATTGCAAAACGTACAATATTGGCCATCATCGGTTCGTCAAGCAATGTCTGACTCTGCGCAAAATCCAGTCCGAGCTCGCCAAATTTTTCACGCAATATACTTGGCAAGAGTGGCATCGTTTCAGCGGCTGCCGCAACGCTACTTGCGGTTATATGCACGGGGGGAATATCAGGATCCGGGAAATATCGATAATCGTGAGCGTCTTCTTTACTGCGCTGGCTAAAAGTTTTTTGCTTCGCATCGTCCCATCCACGAGTTTCCTGAATAATATTTTGGCCTTTTTCGAGTCGCTCAATTTGTCGGCCGATTTCGAATTCAACTGCTTTTTCGACGCTTCGGAAACTATTGAGGTTTTTTGTCTCGCTTCGCGTACCCAACTGCTCAGGGTCTTTACTGACACTGACATTGACGTCAAATCGCATATTGCCGTGATACAAGTCTACATCGGACACGTCTGCATATTTCATGAGTAGCCATAGCTCGTGCGCATAGGCGCGAGCTTCGGCGGCGCTATGCATATCAGCCTCAGATACAATTTCGAGCAACGGAGTCCCAGCACGATTCAGGTCAACCAGCGAGTACGACGCCCCAGCCGGATGCGTGCTTTTGCCGGCATCGGCTTCCAGGTGTGCACGATTGACGCGAACCGTAATATATTCGCCACTTTCGAGCGGCGCTTCGACAATCCCGTCATACACAACCGGCCGTTCATATTGCGTAATCTGATACCCGAGTGGTAGATCTGGATAAAAATAGTGCTTGCGATCAAAGTGACTCACATCTGCAATATGAGCTCGTAGTGCCAGACCTGCCCGAATCGCCAGTGTCACAGCCTCGGCGTTGAGTACGGGTAATGTCCCCGGCAAGCCAACGCACAGAGGCGAGATAAGTGTATTTGGGGCCGCATCCCTTGCGTCGTTCCCTACACCGGCAAATAACTTTGTTTTTGTCTTTAGCTGCACATGGCATTCAATGCCAACGGTTGGATAGTACCCTTTGATTTTATACTTTTCCATCACAGGACTCCTAGATCTTTAAAAGCGCGCTGATAGCCCTTGAGCGCACGGTTAACATCGGCAGGCGTTGGGTCAAACTGTGTTTCATGAACAATCTTGTTGCGGAGTTTGTGCGCCGACCAAACAGTATCTTTTTGCGTTAACTTACTTTTTACGCAGACAAGTCTTTCAGCAAATGTTGTACCATCACACCCAAGACAACGGAGTGCTTCATCTAGGAGCTTGTCAGCATGGACGATACTCATAGGGCGCGTCTTACTGTCTTTACTCTCTGCTAAAATATCATTCCATTCATTAGCAAAATGCGTTCGATCAATACCCCGTGCATTTGTCTTGCTTGTTAGACTCAGCAATACCAAAATTGCAACTGCCGCAACGATGATCGCAATGATAACTGGTAGTGTCATGCCAAATCCTCAAAAGCTTTCGCCAACGATAAAAGCGCACGGTCTTTGCCTTGTGGCGCAATAAACTGCAACCCTACCGGCATACCATTGACAGGCACTGACGGAACACTAATCGCCGGCACTCCAACCAGATTGACGGCAACCGTCATAATGTCCGCCAGATACATCGCCAAAGGATCTTCACTGTTTTCACCCAACTTGAATGCTGTCATCGGAGCAGTTGGGCCTAGCACAAAGTCAACATTCTTAAAGACGGCTCCAAATTCATCTATGAGCTTCGTGCGCACAGTCTGCGCCTTGCGATAATATGCATCATAGTAGCCGCTAGACAATACATATGTGCCAATCATAATTCGACGCTTATTTTCAGGCATGAAGCCTCGTTCACGGGTCAATTCATATGAGCTATGTAGGTCAGTCGCATCGGGAGCAGTCAGACCATAGCGCTGGCCGTCATAACGACTTAAATTACTGCTCACCTCAGCTGGAACAATGATGTAGTAGCACGCCAGCGCCAGTTCAAGCGCCGGTAAACTAACATCGATTAGTTCGGCGCCAGCAGCTTGCAGCTTCTGCTTGGACGTTTCAATGCTTTTGCGTACTCCTTCATCAAGGCCTGGGCCAAAATACTCTTTGATGACACCAATCTTTTTGCCCTTTAGGCTCGGTTCAAGCTTTGTATATGGCGTATTATCGCGGGCAATTGTCGTGCCGTCAAAAGCATCTTGTCCACTCATGACTTCGAGGACTAGCGCGGCATCTTCGGCACGACGAGTCAGTGGACCAATCACGTCAGTGCTACTGGCCATGGCCACTACTCCATAGCGTGATACGAGACCATATGTTGGCTTTAGCCCAACAACCCCACAAAATGCAGCAGGCAGACGAATGGAACCGCCCGTGTCTGTACCAAGTGCGAACGGGGCGATGTCTAATGCTACAGCCGCCCCAGAGCCACCACTACTACCACCAGGCACACGAGTAGGATCATGTGGATTTTTTGTTGGACCAAAAGCACTGTTTTCGGTTGATGACCCATGGGCAAATGCATCAAGATTTGCCTTTGCTATACAGATTGCGCCTTCTGCCTCGAGTTTGTTGATCGCAGTTGCCTGAAATGGGGCCTCGAACGATGCAAGTATATGTGCACCGGCAGTGGTTGGCGCACCAAATGTGAGAAAGTTATCTTTCGCTATAAATGGTACTCCTGCCAAGCGCCCAACTTTTTCTCCGGCAGCAATCCGGTTGTCGATTTCAGTAGCACGCGCAAGCGCTCTATCCTCGGTAATCGCTAATAGTGCATGATACGCTTCCTGCTGCTTGGCAGCTGCAAGCGCTTTGCGCACCAGAGTGCTTGCGGTAGTCTTGCCGGCATTGACACTAGCAGCAAGGTCAGCAATTGGATCCCATTTCATATCAGACAATCATCCGTTCTACTTTAAATTGGTTGTCCTGTGTATTTGGAGCTACTCGCATAAGTTGTTGTGGTGTAACCCCATAGTCAACAACCTCATCTGGCCGCGCCACATTCGTAAGCCCAGTGACCTGATTTGTCGGCTCATAGCCCGCAAGTTTAACACGCTGTAATTTCTCAACATACCCCAGAATAGCCTCAAGCTCTTTTTGGTACGCCGAGACTTCTGAATCTTCTAGGCGTAGGCGACTTAAGCGTGCCAGTTTTCGTACATCATCAGCAGAGATATTTGTCATATGCCTCCTAGTATATCCTGTTATTTATAGTATTGCCCAGTCTCATTCTAAGCTTTCTTGTGTTTGTGTAGGTGTAGCTTTTTTCTCAAAGACCGTGCCCACAATGAGACCGATGATCATAGCAAATGACGCGATAGGCAGGACACTTGCATTTGATGTGCCAACCAGCAAGACGCCAAAGGCCACTGCGGACAATGGTTGGCGCAAAGACGCAGCAACTGCCGCACTGATCCCCGCCGCTAGGAGCGGCGTTAGACTCGAATCAAATGCTGTACTCGAGATGACTGCGATTGTTATGCCCAAAAAAATACTTGGAAAGATAAGTCCACCTCGAAAGCCAGTTGATGCACTCACGGCATACCCGATTGACTTCATGAACACAATTGTCATTAGCACGCCCACACCAAGCCCGCCGTATACGATCGGTGCGATAGCAAGCTGTCCCGAAAAGAGCACTAAATTAACGCCATTAGGGGTGAGTACTTGAGCAAAAAGCCCCAATGCGATCAGAACAAGGGCACCGATAAACAATGTTTTTGTTGCACCAAGTGCCTTCAGCGTTTTGCTGTGATAGATTTTTCGCGATAGTGTCAACGACGCTGCGCATACGACTGCAGCAACCAAGGCGACACCCATACCAAGCGCAATATCGATCGGCTGCAGTGTTTTATAAGCCGGCAAATCAGGCAATGCAAGTGCCAAGCCGGACAGCCCAGTCCAATTTGCAAAACCACTATACAGTACGTAACCCACGCCGCTCGACAAAAGACCAACCGTTACCACGGCAGTCACCGCAGCGCCCAGTCCTTTCGCGACCATACTTTCGATCAGAAAAATTGCCGCCAAAAACGGGTTTGCCAGCATTGCACTAAAGGCCGTAAACTGTCCAGCCCCTACCATAAGCTTTTGCGTCTGCACATCTGCTTGTGTAGCCTTTGCAATATACAAGGCAATTGCGCCACCAATCGCTAAAAGCGGCAGTTCTGGACCCAAGACCGCGCCAAATGCCAACGAGCCGACGGCGGCAACAATAACACTTGGCAGATCGGACACCGTAAATGTATGTGCCGCTTCATGATGCAAAGGTTCCGCACCGCCCTTGCCATGCCATTTGAGCGCAAGTGCTACACAGGCTGTACCAAACAAGATTAGGCCCACTACGAGCCACCAAGGGGCGGATTCGTAACCCAATTTGTCTGGCACATGCTCCCATAGGATCTTCTGCAGATCATGAGTGCCATGTGAAAATGCAATCGCAGCAAGCGATACCGGCAAGGCAATGACGACCGATATGCCAATCAATTTTAAAAATGCTTTGGGTGTCATGCGGGTTTTTCCATCTTTCCTTTAATTTGTGCTATGAGATCTCTCAAATCAGCCGCCTTTTCAAACTCAAGATTCTGAGCCGCCAGATCCATTTGCAATGAAAGATCTTTTACTAAGCTAGCATATTCGTCTTTGGGGATCTTGTCGAGATTTAGTTTGGCAGTTTTTGCTTCTTTGCTTTCGGCTCCAACCTCCGATCGCAGGCTATCTCCAATCGCTTTGTTAATGCCAGTTGGAGTAATACCATGTTTTGTATTGTATGCCTCTTGGATTGCACGACGACGATTTGTTTCGTCGATCGCATACTGCATACTACGCGTTACGTGGTCGCCATACATGATGACCGTGCCCTCAACATGACGCGCGGCGCGGCCGATAGTCTGAATAAGTGCAGGACCGCTGCGCAAGAATCCTTCCTTGTCAGCATCCAGAATCGCCACCAGACTCACTTCGGGTAAATCAAGTCCCTCACGCAACAAATTAATGCCCACCAATACATCATATATACCAAGACGCAGATCCCGCAAAATATCGGTGCGATCAAGCGTATCGACATCACTATGCAAGTACTGCACCTTAATGCCCAATTCCTCCATGTACTCTGTCAGATCTTCGGCCATACGCTTCGTAAGAGTCGTGACCAGTATACGTTGGCGCTTTGCAACGCGACTACGTATCTCTGCAATTAGATCGTCAATCTGACCATCAATCGGCCGAACATGAATAATCGGATCAAGCAATCCGGTTGGCCGGATCACCTGTTCGACCGGCTGCGATGCGCGCGACAGCTCATAGTCTGCCGGTGTTGCCGAAACATATATGACCTGGTGAATATGCCGTTCGAATTCACTAAATGTCAATGGACGATTATCTAGCGCGCTAGGCAACCGGAAGCCATGTTCAACTAACACTTCTTTCCTGGCACGGTCACCGTTGTACATGCCTCGCACCTGCGGCAGTGTCATATGACTTTCGTCGACAAGCAATAGATAGTCGTCCGGAAAATAATCCAGCAGCGTGGCAGGTTGCTCACCAGCTTCACGGTTTGTTAGGTACCGGCTGTAGTTCTCGATACCCTTCACGAACCCAGTTTGTTGCAGCATCTCCAAATCAAACTTTGTCCGCTGGCCAAGACGCTGTGCCTCAAGCAATTGATTGTGTGCAGTAAAAAACTGCAGGCGTTCATCTAGCTCGTTCTGAATATACCCTAATGCCTCTTTGAGTTTTTCTTGCGGCGTTACATAATGCGATCCTGGATATATGGTATATGCATCGAGTGTTGCTTCGATCTCACCCGTCAGAGGATTAATTCGTACGATACGCTCAATCTCATCGCCAAAAAACTCCACCCGATATGCGGCCTCTTCACCGGCGGGAAACACATCTACGACATCGCCACGTACACGAAATGTGCTCCGGGTAAAGGCAATGTCATTCCGATGGTACTGAATGTCTGTCAGTTGTCGTAAAAATTTGTCACGCACTTTGCGTTCGCCCCGCTTAATGCGAATCGCCATAGCGCCATAGTCATCGACTGATCCAATACCGTAGATACAACTCACACTCGCAACAATCAAGACATCACGCCTACTCAGCAGAGCGCTTGTCGCGGCATGGCGCAAACGATCAATCTCTTCGTTAATCTGACTGTCTTTTTCTATATATGTATCGCTTCGG
Source organism: uncultured Candidatus Saccharibacteria bacterium (assembly GCA_964426305.1). Taxonomy (GTDB): domain Bacteria; phylum Patescibacteriota; class Saccharimonadia; order Saccharimonadales; family CAIOMD01; genus CAYRPO01. Next base: position 47,665 of record CAYRPO010000001.1, on the reverse strand, counting down.
GCGATATACGCCTCTGGTTGATAGTAGTCAAAGTAGCTTACGAAATAATGTACGGCATTGTTTGGAAAGTATGCCTTGAATTCGTTATATAACTGAGCAGCGAGCGTCTTGTTGTGCGCCAACACAAGCGTTGGCCGCTGCACAGCCTGTACAACATTCGCCATAGTAAAGGTCTTACCCGACCCAGTTACGCCCAAAAGTACTTGCTCATTTTGGCCGGTTTGTAAGCCGTTCACCAAAGCCCTAATAGCAGCAGGCTGGTCTCCGGTTGGATCGTAGGAGGTTGTAAGCTCAAATCGGTCTTGCATCATTTTAGTATAGCGCGATGTCGCACATTTCAGTGGCTCTTTCTCTGTAGCTGCGCTCTATCAATTTGGATTTGTGTATTCTATGCCTTCATACACACAGGATGTGGCAATGCCTCTGGGGATTTTCAGATCATTGACCAACGAGCAACTTGGACTCGTATTTCCTGTAAAAACTTCAGCCCAGCCTCGCTCGCTTTTGGCTAAAATCGCCGTCTGCTGCCCTCCGCAATCGCGAGCAACGATTGCGAACTTTTCCTTGACGACCTTTTGGATAGTATATGTAGGTTTATGGATATATTCGCCGTTGACCATGCAGTTTTGCTTGAGCTTACGGTAATCTGCGAGCACAAATGATTGCAGCTCTTTGGGGGCATTACTGGCATATGTGATTTCGTCGAGCAACTGTGCGTCGGTGCCATGCAACGCCGCTTGCTCGCGATACGACTGTCCAACAGCTGTCAGGGAGTCGCCGGCACGCTCAAGCATTTGCTGTTGTTGGCTAAAGCGCATTTGTGCAACGAGCATAAGGAGCCAGACACCGACACCCAGACAAAGTACACACAGGACCAGGGTATTTTTTGGGACATGGCGGCGCGCTGCGCGAACACTGCTTTTTTGTAGTTGAGTCGTTTTTTTTGACACCTGCCGGAGCCGCGGTTTTGGTTTTTTGGGCACCCGTACAGCTGGATGTTCATGCGCCATTAGTACTTGTTCTGGCTTCAGGCGAACGTGCCGTTTGTTTGCACTTTTTTGTGCCACGTCGTTCTATCCTCGGCGTTGAACACGCAAATTTAGGTAATTCTGGTTCAAGAGATCTTCTTTACGGATATCTCTGTAATCTTCGTCAAGCATAGCAACAATTTTACCCACGAGCCGTTCTGGGTTGTCATCAAAAACAACAAGATGATGTAAAGAGTTTTCGAGCTTTTGCATAAGCTCCGGGATAAGGTCGGCAGTACCGCCACTGCCAAGCAGTACGCCGCAAGGCATGTGACTTTCGAGCGCAGTCGTAAACTCATGGAGACTACCAAACCGACCCCCGATAGTTATAATGGCGTCACTCGACTGCACAAGATACACATCACGCCCAACATAGTTCATGCCAGTAAAGTTGACAAAGTCAAACATGCCGATTGGCAATCGATATTTGTGCAAGTGTTCACGTATACTACTAGCTGGCGAAAAACCTATGCTCTTGCCACCTGATTCGTATGCAGCGGCAGCGGCATAACATGGCAATCCAACCGTAGCGCCAGTCGTAATGATATGCCCAGCCTTTGCAATTGCAGTCCCTAAACGAGCTGCCAGCTCATGTGACTGTTCAACAGATTCACCGCTCGCAGCACCCGAAACACAGATTGCATAGTTCATAGTGGCATGACCTTCTTGCGTCTAGGGTGTTTGGTAGGTGGCACAAACTCAGTTTCGAATTGTTGCTCGAGCTGCGTAAGTAATGACTGCTCCGAAACATAGCGAAGCATGATCTCGCTCGCTAGGGCCTCTTCAAAATACATATGCGTACGATACGTATATGGCGCGTTTCTAGATGCATCAGTCGCGACATCTAGTACATTGAAGCTAATCGTTTGACGATCGTAGTGTGCGCCGATATGAGCCAACCCACGCCACCAAATAAGCTCAGGCAATAATTCGGCGGCAACGGCTTCAACTTCACGCCATGCGATATCTTCTGGTTGTACATGAGGCGCAAAAAAATCAGGATGCCTTGTCGGCTTTGTACTGTAAAAACGCTGGATGGTTCGCCAATGAATCGGAATACCGGCCAGCTCGGCAACATGCAAAGGATCGTCTTGCACATGTGCAGCATATTGTTTGCCAAATGTCGCATGGACCTGGCGCAGCTTGCTGTATGACGACTGCATCCGCAATTCAGCAATACAATGCAGCACTAGCAATGCCACTGCCAGTGTAAAACCACTGTGTACAGGTGTCGGTGGCACTACGAGCCCAATTGTTCCAACCTCTTTTGCTCGTATGATGAGGTTTTTTGCGACAATGTGCTCTGGTAGTACAACGATGCGCACATCGCGCTGCTCAAAGTCAGTCGGACGTAAAGTCTTGTAACGAGCAAGTAGGCCTTTTTGCCATGTGTTTGATTCTAGGCAACGCACAAGCACAAATAATGTGCCGACATCCTCAGCTTTCAGCATGGAGTCAAGACTGCGATAGCCGAGTGCTTGCATGACTTTTTTGGGGGGTCGGACTTTTAGCAACGCCTTGGCGACACTTTTTCGGATCACCCAAACACTCTTTGGTATCTGGGAATGACCAATATAATCAGCAACCATCCGTAATACATCGCTTTGAGACGTTGCAGAATCAATGCGCAGGCGATCTCGCAACGCCTGATCATGTTCCTTTGCCCTACCAATAAGACTTGCATACAACTCCGGTCCAGTAGTGTCATTTGGATCAAGATCTAGATCTCGCATTTTCTCCAAACGTGCGCCAATAATTTCAGACTGCAAACGCACATCCACCCCGGGGCGCCCGCAGCTCTTTTCCAAAGATTGGAGACTCTTGGAGAACTGCGGCTCTGGTGCTGCTAACAGTTCTGAAAAAAAACGCGACATATATGCTTGTTCCTTTTGGCTTAAATGCGCTCTGGCCAATACCAGTCTGGAGCATTGCGAAGATATTCAAAAAGTTGATCACGCCCCAGTAGGCCGTCTTGAGCGCCTACGTGCTGAACGACGTTCATGGAGTTGATTGGAGCCCACCGAAGTGCTTCTACAAGATTTTCGCCATTCATAAGCGCCGCCACAAGCGTGCTAGCGAATGCATCGCCAGCACCGGTGCGTTCTACTGGGGGCGCCGGATCAGGATAGAGCGGCATGCGATATCGTTCTTCGCCATTTGACGCATAGGCACCATTGGGGCCGTCGGTAATCACGGCAATCTTAATGCCGGCGCTATGCATGCGGCTTAACAGATCGTGTATATCACTATGATCACCGCCGAACACTAATACTGCCTCTTCTCGATTCAATATGACTACTTCTGCCCGAGCGTATAGTCTACTCAATCGCTCAACGCCAGCGTTCATCTGATACGTACCAGGCTGAAAGGCAAACTTAATCTGGGTGTTTTCTTCTAGCCAATCCGCAACCTCATCATGGTATTCATCAATTGCCTTTTCGGCAATGGAGCTAAAATATACCCATCGCGGCTCATCGGCCTGTCGAAAACGCGGCCATTTGTAGTCGTATTCCTCATGCTTGATTAAGATTGTACGTTCGTCACCATACCATAAAACATAATGGTAGTTACTCACTTTATCGGGATTTATATGCACAAATCGCGTGTCAACATTTTTGTCATGCAAAGATCTAATGATATCTCGGCCCCATGCATCAGCACCGACATTGCTGACCAAGCCCGAAGATAACCCAAGGCGCGCAAATGCAACCGAGGCATTTGCAGCATTGCCAACACCTTCCAAAACAATCGAATGATGGAACGGCACTTTCATGCCAAACGGCATACTAAGACGCATGCCATTTTCTTCATGATCTATGCGAGCCTGGTCGTCCTCTAGTTTTACAAATGCATCCGTGACAACGTCACCGATTGCCAGTACGTCAAGTTGATGATCGGCCACTCGTAGCTCCTTTTTTGCCGCTAGCCCCGCCCGGGGGCTACAAATGTTATTTTTGTCTAGAGGTAGTATAGCACTTATGCTTCAGGATCGACGATATTTTAGTAGATTTTACGGCTAAGCATTATGGGCCTTGCCAATCGAGTTATAGCTATGCAGCTTTGTCTCAACAACCTGTTGCACGGCCGAATACACCTCTGGCATAAGCTTGACGACAGCATATTCATCGGGGTTTTCGCGCAATACTTTTTCTAGCGTATCTCGAAATGCTTTTCGCATATCACTATTGACGTTAATCTTTGTCACGCCGATACGCACAGCCTCTTCGAAGAAATGGCCTGGTGTACCACTGCCGCCATGGAGTGAAATATTGCAGTCTATACTACTGCGAATCTTCTCGAGCAGGTCAAGATCGAGTGTCTTGGGCACGGGATAACTCCCATGCAGATTGCCGATTGCTGCCGCAAATGTATCGATGCCAGTCGCATCAACAAAGGCTTTGGCCGTTTTTGGAGTACTGAATGTCTTTTTAATCTCTTCGTAATCAAAAGCTTCTCTGTGCACATTTGATGAGCCTCCAAAATAATGCGGCTCACTCTCTACTAACGCACCGGTAAAGCTCGCATATGCGACAACCTCTCGAGTTGCCTGGATGATCTCATCATCGGTTGCATGATGGTTTGCCTGACTTACATCAATGTGAATAAATTCAAAGCCAGCATCGATCCCGGCTTTGGCATCCTCAACGCTTGGACTATGGTCAAGATTAACATACATTTCTACGCCGTATTGCACCTTATAGTTGTCAACAAGGTCACGGACATTATCGAGGCCCATAGCCTTGACTTCGCCATCAGACACCTCAACCATGACTGGTGCCTGGAGTTTTTGGGCAGCAAGACATATGGCGATTAGGGTCTCCTGATTGTCGATATTAAATGCACCTATTGCATAATGACCATCTCTAGCCCGTTGTATTGCAGTACGGGCATTTGTACAGTTTGCGCGTATTTGTTTGATTGTCAGTGCCATGTTATTGCCTCTGTAATGTTGTTAATAGTTCGTGTGCTTGCATCACAATATGCTGTGCGGTTAGGCCATGTGCGTGCAGCAGCTCAGCCGGTGTTCCACTTTCTCCAAATGCATCATGTATTCCCATTCGCCGCATAGGAGTAGGCAGGTGCTCGGCCAACAACTCAGCAACTGCACCACCGAGTCCGCCATTAACCTGCGCCTCCTCTACGGTAATCACCGCTTTCGTTTTTCCGGCACTTTGTAAAATCGTAACAGCGTCAAGTGGCTTGATAGTTGGCACATGCACAATCTCAGCTCCTATGCCATCCTTGAAGAGCGCATCGGCTGCAACGAGCGCTTGGTGCGTCATAACACCTGTCGAGACAATTGTAATGTCATGACCATGTTCGAGCACATATGCTTTTCCAAGCTCAAAAGGCGTCTCAGCAGTAGTAAAAATAGGCGTTGCTTCGCGCGTCAATCGCAAGTACCCTGGACGACTGTCGGCTGCGAGAGCAATCGTCGCCTTTTCGGCCTCAAGGGAGTCACCCGGCACAACGACAACCATGTTAGGCAGCACCCTCATGAGAGCGATATCCTCGAGCATCTGATGCGTAGCACCGTCTGCACCCGTATAAAGGCCGGCATGCGATCCAACGATTTTCACCGGACGATTGTTTAAGCAAATCGTCGTGCGTATCTGTTCCCAGTTACGACCAGGACTAAACGCTGCATAGCTACTCACGAACGGAATCTTGCCCATAGCGGCTAAACCAGACCCGACTGTCACCAGATTTTGTTCAGCTACACCAATTTCGACAAAGCGCTCCGGAAATGCATCACGAAACAAGTACATTTGCGTGCTCTCGGTTAAATCGGCACACGCCGCCACAACGTTTTCACTGAGCTCTCCTGCCCGTTTCAGTCCGCGGCCAAAACCCTTGCGTGTTGGCTCCATGGCAACCTCTTTCTGTAAATATTCCGACAAATAGAGCTTACTCATGCTCGCTCCTGATTTTGCCGTCAAGCGTCCTGAGCTGCTTAAGAGCCGTGACTGCTTGCTGATGATTTGGCGGCGCGCCATGCCAATGAAAATCGTATTCCATAAAATCAACGCCCTTGCCGGGGACTGTATGAGCAATAAGCATGACAGGCTTCTCGACAATGGCGCGAGCCATGGCGCAGGCATCAATCACAGCCTCAATGTTATTGCCATCGATTTCAATCACATGCCACCCAAATGCTTCCCATTTGGCAGCAAGATCTTCAAGAGGCATAACCGTTTCAGTGGGACCATCGATCTGTATGTTGTTTCGATCAATGATACCTATGATATTGTTCAGATGATACTTTGACGCCATCATAGCACCTTCCCATATATTGCCCTCATTCAATTCGCCATCACCCATGACTACATATACCCATCGGTGATGTTGTCGGTTCATTCGCATGCCAAGCGCCATACCAACAGCTTGGCTCAATCCGCAGCCCAGCGGACCACTGGTATTTTCAAGACCAGGAAGTTTCGTTCGTTCAGGATGGCCTTGCAGGCGTGAACCAAAGTGACGTAAGGTCTGCAGCTCACTTGTTCGAAAGTATCCCGCGTGTGCCATGGCAGCATACTGCACAGGTGCGCAATGACCATTGCTAAGCAATAAAATGTCCCGCCCTGACCAATCAACGTTTTTGGGATCATGCTGCAGAACATCAAAATACAACGCCGTGAATATGTCGGCTAAGCCTAAAGGGCCGGCCGAATGACCGCTTCCAGCCGTTTCAAGCATCTTAAGGATGCTCTTTCGGATGTCATTTGCCTGCTTTTCGAGTTCTGGAATTGATAGTTTTTTTGTCATATCTGTCACAGATTCTTCCTAGAGACAGTGTAGCATAAGCATATTAGTTTCGGACAGGCATTCTCATGTACAGAACACAGACCGGACCCTCTTTATCGCCGTTAAGTAAGGCGTCCACGCATTACTGTGCACATAGATCTGCATAGACGGCCAGTGGACTGTCTGCCCCCTGTATCGCTCCCCCGACATTGAGCACTTGAACACCGCCGTCAATCAATGCCTTCGCATTATCAAGGGAAATACCGCCGTCCCATGCAATCTCGACGTCTGGATGTGCATCACGAATCTGAGGTACTTTCTCGAGCAGCGACAAATCGGCGACTCCTCCGTGATAGCCTAGTGTTCCACTAAATATCAACACATAGTCAAAACTGTTTAAAAAACGTTCAGTGGCAACGACGGCAGTCTGTTGCAGCAGCGCCAGCCCGGCCTGCATACCCTCTGCATGCAGCCGTGCCGCAAACTGCATGTGATCTACCTCTGCTTCGGCATGAATAATAACCATGTCCGGCTTCAGATATATAAGCTGCTCTAAAACACTTTCTGGCTTCTGATACATAAGGTGTATATCTGCCTTGACGCTATGCGGCCACCAAACTCTCGGCACCGCAACCGACACTGTCGGTGCAAATATACCATCCATGAGATCAATATGAATACGCTCTGCAAAGGGAGCAATTCGCTCAACTTGTGTGCGGTATTCGTGCGGCTCTTGAGCAGTTATGGTCGGGCAAATAACTACTGACATTATGATTCTGCCGCAAGCCGATCGGCTCTGTAGTTAAGATATGAAACACGTGTGTATGCAAAAAGTATGAGTGCTGGCGCAGTCAAAATCAGTGTCAACAGATAAAATCCCGAGACACTAATCCGGAAAAAGTCTGATATGAAAAATAAGGCAAGAAAAAGTCCTATTGACACGCCAAGTGCCAGAGTAACCATGATTGCTAATGTCTTGTATTGGTTGCGCGTTATAACGCTATATTGTCTAGCTTTATAGACCTGATATGCAACAATACTAGCGACAACAAACGCCAGGACACCACCCAACACGGCAAGTCCAGTCAACATAAGAACAAGCTGGCCCTTTTGCTCACTAGAAAGTTTATACTCAGATGTACCGACAGTACTCGCTATAGCACCTCCCTTTGCTGGCGGTAGCGACGGATCCAAGGCCGACTTGGTAGCTGGCGCCCCCTGCACAGCCGATGTCGCCGCAGGAGATGCCATGGTAGTCTTCGCCAGTGGCGCAGTCGATGCTGGTTCAGGAGTATCAAGCCGAAGCTGCGACTTTGTTAGATCGTGCAAAGGAGCTATTTTTTTATCCATAGTAATCCAACTATTATACGGGCAGCCGCCCTAAAAGTCAGCCGCTCGTTTATGGTATGTATTAAAAATCATCAAGCTGCCTATTGCGCCGAATAAACCGTGGCGCATTGGCAAAAGGGGTCGATAGCCAGGCGTGAACGATGTCTTGCCATTTTTTTTCGTTACCCATAAGTTCAGCAGGCAATGCAAGAACGTTGCTGTCTTCATCATTTCGCGTACTTTTAGCCGCCTCAATACTCCAACCAAGCCCTGCCCTAATTCCACGAAAGCGATTGGCGGCAATTGCCATGCCCTGTCCGCTCCCGCAGATTAGTATGGCACGCGCATCACGGTCAGGATCGGCAAGAACCAACTGCACCGCTTTTGCGGCAAATATCGGAAAATCATCGTCTGGATCTAGTTTTTTGTCGCCGACATCCTGTACGTCATGTCCAATTGAGCGCACATAATCTAGCAACTGCGCCTTGAATGCAAACCCCCGATGATCGCTTCCGACATAGATTTTCATGTCTAGATATGTGCCTCTTCGGGCTGGGCTAAGGCTGGGCTCATCTTGTCACCGTGCAATATACGACCAGTATCGGCAACGAGCTCGATGAGGCGATTACTGTAACCCCATTCATTGTCATACCAAGCAACTACTTTTAACAGGTTACCGCCGACAACGCTTGTCAAAGGTAAATCAACTGTGCAGCTATGGCTGTTACCTATGAAGTCGCTCGACACAAGCTCTTCTTCTGTGGCGGCAAGAATTCCTTGGTAGTAGGGCTCCGCTGCTGCTTTCTTGAATGCGGCGTTTACTTCTTCTTTCGTAACGTCACGCTTGGTGACAATCACGAAATCACTCAATGATACGACAGGGGTTGGGACGCGTACGCTTAGGCCGCCGAATACGCCCGCAATTGCCGGCAATGCCTGGCCAGCAGCAATGCTTGCACCAGTGGTCGTTGGCACAATGTTTTCTGCTGCATTACGAGCCTCACGCAAGTCTTTTGCAGGAGCATCTTGCAAACGCTGGCTTGCAGTATAGCTATGTACAGTTGTCATCATGGCTTTTTCGATACCAAAATTCTGCTCGATCACATCCATGACAGGTGTGATGCAGTTTGTTGTACAGCTCGCGTTGCTGATGATGTCGCTTGCAGTCTCAAGCTTATCTTCGTTCACACCAATAACAATTGTTGTTGCGCCTTCGCCCTTGGCCGGAGCACTGATCACGACTTTCTTTGCGCCTGCCGGGTTAATATGCGCACGAGCCTTGGCAGGATCCACAAAAAAGCCAGTCGATTCAATCACAACGTCTACACCTAAGTCGCCCCACGGCAACAAGGCTGGATCTGTTTGCTTGTAAACGCGAATCTTTTTAGCATCGACTATGATATTTTCGTCATCAAATGACACTTCGTGGTGATACGTGCCATAGGTACTGTCGTGCTTCAGCAAATGTGCCAGTGTCTTTGTGTCGGTTAAGTCGTTAATGGCAACAATGTCTAGATCACTTCGCTCAAAAGCTACTTTAAAGGCGTTGCGTCCAATGCGTCCAAATCCGTTAATAGCTACTTTCGTTGTCATTCCCACTCCTTTTGATTCATTGTTATATTCTTTGTCTTGTATTGTATACGCTTACGTTTAACACCTCAAGAGCAACATATGTATCTATACCGCTACGACAGAAGCAGTCTGCTGTAGCACGTTAACGATACTCCATCATGTAGCGATGACAACAATTCACTGATTTTCGAAAAACGAGTATTACTTTGTGAAACGGTCAATGCACTCGGCAATGATTACTTTTGCCGCTTCTACGTCACCCCAGCCTAAGACTTTGGTACTGCCAGGCTTTTTGAGGTCCTTGTAGTGCGTAAAGTGGTGCGCTACCTGTTGCTTCCAACGCTCGCCAAGATCGTCGAGTGACTTGACACTGTCGCCAGTGTGACGGTCGTCTGCAGGCACACAAACAATCTTGTGATCCATTTCGCCATCATCTTCAAAATTCAGCACGCCTACGACCTGAGCTTCGAGCCATACACCCATAGGAATTGGTTCATCCGTTACAACAAGCGTGTCCAGCTCGTCGCCGTCTTCGTCGATCGTTTGTGGTATAAAACCGTAGTTTGTCGGTTTTGCAAAAATCCGTGGCTCAACTCGATCCAACATAAACGCTGCACGCTCACGATCCCATTCGACTTTTAGGCTTGATCCTTTTGGAATTTCAATCACTGTATTAACAACGCCGTTCGCGTAGTCGCCAGGTGTAAGAACTTGGTTAAAATCTGCCATTGAGGTATTTTCTCCTTTTACGTGTATGCATATATTGTACACTTACAACTGAAACATGAAAATCATTGGACATCGTGGCGCCAAAGGTCTGGCGCCAGAAAACACTTTAGCAGGCATACAGCGATCACTAATGTGTGCTGTTGATGAGGTGGAGGTTGATGCTCGCGTTACGAGCGACGGCACGGTTGTGCTGATGCACGACAAAACACTAAAACGCCTAACGGGAAATGCTGCAGTAATTGCGTCGCACACACTTGCAGAATTACGAATGCTAAAGCCCGATCTGGCAACGTTGGACGAAGCGATAGATCTAGTCAATAATCGCGTACCGTTGCGCATTGAGGTCAAGCCCAATGTCGACACCGCACCAATTATAGCTATGATCCAAAAAAAGCTTACAGACGGCATACCTGCTGATCGCTTTGTATTTTCATCTTTTAGCTTTCGCACACTGCAAACACTCCATCACGAACTACCCAAGGTGGACATCGAGGTCTTGGAGCGATTCTTTGGTACGCGCGCTACGTGGCGGGCCCGAAAGCTTAGTACGAAACGAATTACCATGAAACGACACGTGGTATGGTTTGGTTTTATTCGGTCCATGAAACATCATGGCTACAAACTGACGGCATATACTGTCAACAATCCAGCCAAAGCAGCCTGGTGGCAAAGGCATGGACTTTACGGTATCGTGACTGACTTTCCTGATCGCTTTCAATGAAACAATAACTGCGAGCGCACCGCGTCAATCATGCTTACTGCGGCAGTAAAACGGCATTTACGGTATGCACGACGCCATTGCTTACTTTGTAATCAGCCTTCTCGATCATTGCCTTGCCACCCTTCGCATCTACCAAATAGACAGTTTTGTCTTTCTTCTCAACAACTAGCTCACCGCCTTCGACCGTTTTGATCTTTTGGCCGTCAGTTAGCTGATCGGTTGTTACCGCACCTTGTAAGACGTGATATTTCAAAATATCCGCTAACTTAGCTTTATTTTCAGACTTTTGCAATGTTGCGAGCATGCCCGTCGGAAGTGCCTCAAATGCCTTTTTCATTGGCGCGAGCACAGTGTATGGGCCAGGACCCTGAAGTGTCTCTGTCAACCCAGCGAGCTGTATGGACGACACGAAAATTGCAAGATCTTTGTTTTCGGTAGAAAATACAATGAGATTTTTGGTAGAGACTTTGTTTGACGCCGCACTCTCTGTTTGTGTCGATTCTTGTGAATCTGTTTGGCTGGAAGTATTTTGCCCATACACCCACCAACCAAGGCCCCCAAGAGCTGCTACGATAACAATTCCGGATACAATGGCGATCGGTTTTTTCATGTGGTTCCCCCTCTTTTTTCGATTGTTTCAGTGAACATCATACGATGCTTGACGAGCTTGTGCTTATGTCTATCGATTAGTATAGCTCTTGTTGTCGCATGTCGCCAGAGCCTCGACTATCGCAAAATAGCCATCCATATCCTGTCGAGACAAACCGCACATCCACTGCTGGGCTTCATGTTGCAACTCGCCTTCTATGGCGCAAATACATTCTGCAAACTCCGGCGTTACCACGATACGACGAGAACGCTTGTCAGTATCATCCGCCACACGACGGATCTGCCCGGCCTGCTCGGCACGGTTTACTAGATTGGTCACAACCGGCATTTCAACACCCAAAACATCAGCAAGATCCGACACGCGAACACCTGCTTCTTTGGCGTCAACTATCATGCCAAGCATAAGCCACTGAGTCATAGTTAGGTTATGGCGCAGTAATGTCGTTGACATAAAAGTACGCAAAGCACGAAATGCACGTGACTGCGCGATGACTGCCTGATATGTTGTAAGCTGCATAGTGGACGTAGACTTGCTAACTGCCATACGCGAGTCCTGTTATAGCCCAGGAGATAGGTGACTACCTTCGATATACTCACGGATATGCAGTGCCGCTGTTGCGCCTTCACCGACTGCGCTTGCAATCTGCATAGTCGCACCACTACGCACGTCACCAGCGGCAAAAACACCAGGTATGGCAGTCTGTAGTTTTGCATCGGTCACGATAAAACCAGTTTCATCAAGCTCTACGGCAGTATGCTTTAGGAAGGCAGTATTAGGCAGAAGTCCTATGAATACAAAAACGCCATCACAGTCAACGCGAACCGTTGCATCATTTTGAGCGCACACAACATGCGTCACGCCATTGTCGTCACCCACAATTTCTTGTGGAATGATCCCCGTATGGACGGTGATTTTATCATTATTTTCTAGTGCTCGCAGTAAAACATCACTTGCTCGTAATGTGCTACGAACTAGTAGATCTATATGGCTTGCAAAGCGAGTAAGAAAGAGAGCTTCTTGGACGGCAGAGTTACCACCGCCAACCACCACCAACCGCTTTTCTCGGTAAAACGCACCGTCGCAGGTTGCACAGTAATGAACACCACGGCCATAGTAGGTATCCTCGCCCTTGATTCCTAACTTACGGTGATCACTGCCAGTTGCCAGCAAAACTGCCCTCGCAACGTAAGAATCATCTGTCGTGCGGAGCCGGATCGTATTGTCTGCCTGACGCTCAATGCCAGTTACTTCGGCAAAATCAATCTGCGCACCAAATCGCTCGGCCTGTTGCTGTAGATTTTGCGCCAAATCCAGGCCACTAATACCCTCTGGAAAGCCCGGATAGTTATCGACCCAGTCTGTTATAGCCGCGAGGCCACCTATGGCACCCTTTTCGAGCAATAGGGTGTCGATATCTTCTCTAGTTGTATACACAGCAGCCGTCAGTGCGGCTGGTCCAGCACCAACGATCACGATATCGCGCTGCTTATCGGCAACGAGCTCTGGTTGTGTTTCTTGGTTGCGCATATAATGTCCAGACTCAGGCAACTGCAGGCGCCAGTTTTGATAGATTAAATCCTACAACCACTTCTTGCGAATCGTCATCCTTCGTAACAACAGTCACAGGAACGGCCAGCTGATGCGTGAGCTCAAATGGTTCGTTGGCACGCTCTGGGTGTTCGTCGAGGTTTACTTCGGTATATGCAAGTCCTTTGCTGTTAAGCCACTTTTTTACCATAACGCAATAGGCGCAGGTATTTGTACTGTAGATGGTGATGTCTTTAACCATATGGTTATATACCCTTAGTTACTTTACTTTTTATAGTTTACTATGCTTATGCTCTTGGTGTCAAACACTATATGTAGTGCTAGTTGCCAACTTTTACCAACTCTACGTCAAAGACGAGATCGGCATCGGCCGGGATACCTGAGCCAGCCGGCGGATTCGCGCCATAGGCCAGTGCGCTCGGGATGAGTAAACGTCGTTTTCCCCCTTCTTTCATGCCTGGGACTCCTTTTGACCAGCCCTGTATGACCTGGTTTAGGCCAAATGGTATTGGCGAGCCGCTGTCGATAGAGCTCTGAAATACGATCCCCGTTGCCGCAACAGCACCAGTATAATGCGCCGTCACAGTATCGTTGGCCTTAGCTTCCACCCCAGTGCCTACAACAATATCGATACAGCCAAGCTCGGCAATATCTGCTTGTGGGGTGTAGTTTGGTAATGGTTTGCCTTGCATGGGTGCCTCCGGTTTATAGTTAAGTGCGTTGTCAATCGAGCACGCTATCTGTGTTTTGTTTGTCAGTAGATCTTGTAATTCTTGCTGCTGTTTCGCCTGTTGGTTTGACTGCGCCACAATCAAGGCAACGACACCAATCGTCGAAAACAGAAAAACAAGCGCCAAGACCAACGACACAGCACGTTGTGTGTTTGTAGTTGTTGACATGTATATTTCCCTCTAATTTGTACTACAAGTATAGCAGGCTTTATGCTTTTTTGCGTCGAATCCAGCGACGCGTACGCAAAAATTCAGCGCCAAGATAGTAGTACGGGAATACCGTTAATACCAACAACGTACTCGACAATAATCCAAAGATCAATACGACCGCCAGGCCTTCCCAGAATGGGCTTGTTAGGGCAAGAGGGATCAGCGATACGACGGCCGTCAAGCTTGTAGCAACAAGCGGCCTAAAGCGTTCCGCGAGTGCCTCATGCGCTGCGTCAACAGGGTGCATACCGGCACGCCGAGCCTGGTTGCAATAATCTGTTAGCAGAATTGTATTTTTGATACTAAGCCCGATGAGCGCGAAGAAGCCAAGCATAGCGAAGAAGCTAAACGGATTGTCGGTGATCTTGAGACCGAACGCAATACCAAAGAAACTAAATGGAATCGCCATGAAGATAAGCAACGGCTGCAAAAAGCTACGGAACTGGACGGCCAACAATACATAGATCACTGCCAAAACGGCCGGAAACGCTAACGCAAGTGTTGCAAACGAATCTTGGTTTTCGTCTTCTTGGCCAAAATCAAAACTTAAGTTTTCAGTTTTGAGCTGATATTTTGCAAGTTCGCTTGCGGTAAACTTACTCTCTACGGCTGCTTTTGCAAGCGTTACAAGAGTCGTTGTGTCGGAATCGACAAATTCTGCCGTGACCGATACATATGCGGTACTATTCTTACGATTTAGAACATCACTATTTGTGACTGTGACCGTTTTAATTTGAGGCTTTGTTCCATCGGGGCGTTTCAGCTCAGTTGTCTCTAGGTATGTTGCTATCGCATGTGCAGCCGCCAGACCATTTTCACGATCAGTCGTTTCGATACGAACTTCAAAAGCCGACGGCGGCGGCCCAGCGCTCTGTTGCTGCACGGCTACTCGTGCGCCCTGGAAGCCATCAAAAGCCTTCTCTAGCTGACGAACAATTTCCGGAGAGCGGACATCACGTTCAGCATACCCAACTAAATCAACCCTCAAAGAACCGCCCTGAGCACTTCCTGTCGCCAGATACGAAGCTTGTACAAAATTGTCTCCAACCGTTTCCCCAACGATCTTGTCAGCTCGTGCGGCCGTTGCTTGCGCTTGCTGGATTGTTGTCAGTGGCGGAAAAGCCAAGTTTACCGTGACTGCGTTTGAGTCTTTGTCTGACGGAAATATATTAAATTCAACATATTTTGCGATTGCACCACCTGCAGCGATGAATCCAAACCCAATCAATACCGCCGTCAGGCCAACAAACACTAGTTTCTTGCGAGAATGTTTTGCCCAAAGCATCGGTGCTGAAATAAATCGTGCCAGCTTCGCCTCAATTCCGGCGGCAACTTCCTTGACATTCCCGTCTCCCATCTGCTTCTTACCAAGCAATAAGTAACGCGCAAATAACGGGATAAATATCAGCGCGACAAACAGACTAATCAGTAATGCGCTTATGATCGTCGCTGGTATGGCCCGTATAAAGCCGCCCAATATTCCTCCAACGAACAAAAGCGGCGCGAAGCTTAAAGCCGCTGTCAGCGTAGCAGCAACCATTGCCCGGCTTACCTTTCTGGTTGCAGTGCGTACCGCATCTTTTGCCTGCTTCTGTCGACGTCGTTGGGCATCAATAGCTTCGACCATAATGATTGTATCGTCAACAATTAGCGACAACCCCAGGATGAGCGCAAACAGCGTAATCGTGTTGAGAGTGTACCCAACCGCATATAACAAGCCGACCGTTGCGGCAAGCACGGTAATCATAGATATGACTGTTATGATTGAGGCACGAAATGCAATAACAATCGTTCCGACCACTAGAACCGCGATGAGACCCTCAAGTAGAACTTTCTGCAGTTCACTCACTTGATCACGAATCTGCGGCGCAAAACTTGCACTAATTGTGGCTTGGTTGCCCTGAAAATCAGACTGCTGATTGAGCGCAGCGACCGCCTTCTCTACCTGATCATTTAACTTCAGTATGTCAGCACCATTCGCACGAGTGATGCCAATGATTACGGAATTTGTAAACTCATTTTTGTCATCAACACGCTGTCCAAATCTGTCAAAGTTCTTTTGCGTGAGCGCCATCTGTCCGGTCAAAGGATTTATGGCTTCCTGGTACGGGTTGATAACCGATATGTCTTTGGCAAGCGTAATCTCTTGGCTCTTCAAAAACGTTGCAGCTTGCTCGGCTCGAGCTGTTAACGTCTCCGTTGTCTGTTCTCCGCTTTTTGCATAAATCGAGATAGCAATGTCGTCGCCACGTTCGGTGAAGCCAAATTTGGGAACTGTAAACTGCGCATTTGCCTGCGGCGGCAGCGTATTGTTTGTTTTTACTATCGTCTCAATCTGTTTTGTTGCCTCAGCGGCATCGGTACCGTCTTTATACTGTACCGTTACAACAAAAAAGTTCGCAAAGCTTTGGGTCTGTACGGTCTTGGCTGTACCTTGCTCTAGGATCAATTGGCTCAAAGGCTTCGCAACTTTTTCATCAACCACCGCCGGATCATTGACTAGATACGTTCCGTTAATGACACTAAACGGAAACGCTATACTGGGAAAACCTTCCCGCTTCAGTAATGTAGTGTAGCTCAAGATACCAAAAACAAGAATCACGACCCATAGAGCAGCCGTGAAACGTGGTCTTGCAAAAAACCACGACGTAAGTTTTGTTAGTAGTTTATCTTTTGGCTCCGCGACAGACGACTTAGATCGCGCCGATGAACGCTTTACTCCACGAGACATAGCGACCCCAATTTCTTATATTTTTGATAAATACTTAACAAGCATAACAAAAACTACGCAGAAATCTCAAATGCTTGTAATCGTTTTTTGGATTGATCTGTATGCTTTGCGCTCATTGCAAGTAATTGCGCATAGATGCCATCTGTTTTTGCTAGTTCTGCCGGCGTTCCAATTTCATCAATCCGACCGCCACGAAGCGTGACAATAGTATCAACACTAGCAATAGTGCTCAGTCTATGAGCAATGATAATCGTTGTGCGCTGTCTCATCAGGCGTTCTAGTGCTGCATGTACCTCTACCTCACTCTTACTGTCGAGACTACTCGTCGCTTCGTCTAAGATTAGGATTGGAGCATCTTTCAAAATCGCACGTGCAATTGCGATGCGCTGCTTTTGTCCACCGCTGAGCTTGAGTCCACGCTCGCCGATCTGAGTATGATATCCTTTTTCATATTTTTGTATAAAATCATGCGCATTTGCAGCTTTTGCAGCTTCGACAACCTGGTCTTTGGTAGCAGACGGCTTTGCATATGCAATATTTTCAAAAATCGTACCACTAAACAGCGCCGGTTCTTGGAACACAACACCTATAGACTCTCGCAACGACTGCTGCGTTACCTCCGATATCGGCTGATCGTCGACGACAATCCTTCCGTGCTGTGGATCATATAGCCGAATGAGCAGGTTCGTAAGTGTTGTTTTGCCTTCGCCGCTCTCGCCTACAAGTGCCGTTTTTGTGCCAGCCCGAAAATTGAGCGTAACATTTTTTAGTACAGGCGTGTCGCCATAACTAAACGACACGTCCTGCACAGCTACCGTTCCATGTTGGACCTGTAAGACTTTGGCGTTCGGCTTGTCGGCAATGTCAGCTCGAACGCTCAGGGCAACAAAATAATCCTTACTGTCAGCGATGGCTTTTTGCGTGTTTTCAACCAAGTAGCTAATGGTAAATATGGGTATACGAATTTGCATGGCATACAAGATCAAAGCGACCGATGCGCCTGGCGAAAAAACACCCCGCGCACCCTGTACAAATATATATGCATAGACCGCGAAAAAGATCACATTCAGCACTAAGCGTCGCTCAACATCTTTTTTGTGCCAATATTTTGACTGTGGCTGTTCAATACGTACTACCTTTTGCATATGTCGACTAAAAAATGACAGTTCACGCTGTTCCTGATTGAAACTTTTTACAACTCGAATCTGACCGATTGCTTCGGTGAATCGGCCAGTTGCTATGTCAGCGTGTTTGTTCTTTTGTGCTTGGTATTTTTGCCAACGATCACTCGTTCTAAATGTCATGTATATATAAATCGGGTACAGTGTCAGCAGCATCGCAGCTACCTGCCAACTATATATCGCAACAACAACTAACGAAAATACAGTTGTAAAGATGAACTGCAAAAAATTGTTGCTCATCATATGCATAAAGCTTGCGATTTGCGTGATTGACCGATTAAGCCGATTGATGATCTTGCCGGATAGTTCTGTGTCAAAATACCGCTGAGGCAGATTAAGTAGATGACCGTAGTATCGTTCAGACAGTAGTTTCTGTAAACGCGCATACATTTGATCGCCAAGGTAGCCGCTTATGTTACTGAAAACGGTACTTAGTAGCTCAAGCCCAAAGATTATGACAGCAAGTATGATGACATATCGTACATCAGCACTTGTGCCTTTACTGATCTCGTCGATTGCCTTGCCCGACAGGAGCGGTTGCAAAAGCGACGCAAAACTCAAGCCGATCGTAAACACACTGATGACGGCATAATACCGCCACAAACTTCGACTAAAAACAATAACCTTCCAGATATCTTTCATGCCACTACAGTGTAACAACATATTGCGCAAAAACATGTAGCAACTTACACACAAACCACAAGTCAAAGCTTATGAATTCTGGGTAAGCCAGGTGCTGTCCTGACGATTCGTGCACGGAGCAGATGGGGTTTTGGCCCCATCTGCTCCGTAGCAGTACAACCCTTTAGGCGTTTTCCATTGGCTTTTCGCAACAGGGCGACTTCACATCTGCAGGGGCATACCCTGATTTGATGTTGACGGGCGCCCTACTGCCACAGCTCGAGCACTTGACAGGCTTGCCATTGTCCTTGGAGCCGAAGCCATTCTTCGCCTGTTCATAGCTGTAAGCCATACTGGCTCACATCCTTTCCTATTGACGGGACAGGAGCGTATCAGCACCTGGTTGTAAATGCACGTTGTGGGCAAATCACCTCACCTCACGACTGGCGATGCATACTGTACCACATAAAGACGCTTATCACAAATAACTCGTGACATAGCTTGATTAACTTGGATTTCTGCTCACAAGCCACAACCAGTGTTATGGGTTCTGAGCAAAACAACCAGACATTGCTCTATAGTACCGGGCAATATTGCCACAGATACAAAAAGCCTGGCCGGGGCCACACTAGCTGGAACTAGGGGCCCCGGCCGAACGGGTGCTAACACGCCAACTTGCAGATTGGCGGAGCACCTCCTGTCTCTGTGTGCCAGCATGTCAATATCAATTGGGATAATCAATATTGCGAGCAGCATCCAGAGATTACAACGTACGTGGGCGGTGGCCCCGCAGGGTTCAAGTGTCGGTCGGGGGAGTCCCTTTTTGAAGGGGACACCAACACAGGGGCATCTGCGGGGCCACCAGCTTACAACAATGCATATTCATTGCAACTATCCGTTGCGGAGCAACGAACATTTCGCAAACCTCTTCATGGATTTGCTTGCAATGGTGCATCGTTAGCCTATTCCGTCATCGTACGTTCAAGGGCACGATTTCGGATGTTCATAGGTATGCGTTTACAGAAAAACACACCTACGAACACCCGAACTCATGACAAACAATACAGTGTCTGGTTGAAAATGTGCAACACTTGGGCAGTTATGCCTCAAAGATGCATTTTTTATCGTATCACGTAATGAACGAAAATGCAAGCTATAAACGAGTAGCGGCATATTGACCGCTCGCCGCGGCAGCTGCAATATCCAGAAGCTGATTAACTTCATCAGTAGTCATTGTGCGCTCATAATGTGCAATCATGAGTCGAAACGCAATGTGTCTGTCACCATTCTCTGCAACATATATGTCTACGGGCTCCAACGAATAGCGGGTCGCATGTGGCTGAGCAGTCGACAAAGCTTCCTCTAGGCACATGCGTATATCTTCATATGTGACAGTGGTTGGTACTTTGAGAGAAATGTCTTGCGTGACCTTTGGAAATCTCGGCAATGGTTCGTATTGTCTTTTATGACCAGAAGCCTGCGATAACATTTTCAAATCAAGCTCGAAGCCAGCACATGCCACAGGCAGTTTGAAGGCCCTGCGTGCAGTCGCGCTAAACTCACCAATCACGCCAACCGGAATATGATCAAACTTCGTATACACCTGGGCACAGCGCGACCGATCATATGGTCCATATAGTGGCAGCTGTTCGGGCGTTTCTGCATATTGCTTGCATACAAACGCAGTACCTAAAAGCGAACCAAGCGTATCAAGTAGGGCCCTAGCCCGATAAAACGGAGCGCCTTGACCTGCTGTTTTTGCATTGGCCGCAAAAACTAGCGACAACAGCTCGTGTTCGTCAGGAAGGTCGTCTTCTGCGTGTATGTGTCGGCGGTCGTGGCCTTTACCGATTTCATAAAGTGCAAATTGTTCATACCCAGCACGTATGTTGGGTTGTATTTTTTCCAACAAACTAGGTGTGAGACTCAGCCTGTAATACTGCAAGTCTGGACTCAGCGCGTTGCTCAGCTTAAAGGCGTCCACCGGATTTTGGTTGGCAGCGCGGACTGTTTTTTCATGCACAAAACTGTAGCCTAGCACTTCATTAGCACCCATAGCCTTGAGTGCTGTACGGATTTGTGCTTTTAGCTGCAGTAGAGTGTCGCGCTGCACAGGCATGCTGGGTCGAACAGGTAGATTAATGGGCAATTTACTGTATCCATACAATCTGCCGATTTCCTCGACAAGATCCTCGGAAAGCTCTATGTCGGTGCGCCAAAACGGCGGGGTGATCATGAGTTCTTCGTGCGCGGCATCCACCTCTACAACAAATTCCACATTTTCAAGCATTTTTTTCATCTGAGAACTCGTAAGCGTCGACCCGAGGCGGTCATTGATGAACCGAACCGATACATGTACTGCTGGCATTGGTTTCACGTCTTGACGCAACAGATCAAATACATCACTCGCTACAGACCCGTCTGCCACATGCATAAGGTCATCAACAATCTTCGCCAAGACGCGATCGTTTTGTAGTGGACTTTGGCCTTTTGTATAGCGCGTAACGGCGTCGGTGAATAAGCCGTAACGCATACTTGTACGTCGAATGCTGTACATATCAAAGGTAGCGCATTCAATTACGATATTCTTTGTTGTACTGTCGACTTCGGTTTCTGCGCCGCCCATGACACCTGCCAGCGCAACTGCTTGCGTGTCGGTAGCTATGACGATGTCGCCAGATGTTAGCTTTACCGTCTTGCCACCAAGCAGCGTAAGCTCCTCGCCCTCTTTTGCCATCCTCGGCCCTAAAGTCGGTTGAGTACTATGCGCCACTAGCTTATCGTAATCAAACGCATGTAGCGGTTGACCCGTCAGCAACATATAGTAGTTCGTTAAATCGACAATGTTGTTAATAGACTTCACGCCAACACGCGCCAGATACGCCTGTAGCCACATCGGACTTGGCTGTACTGTAACATCTCGAACAACTTGTGCCATAAAACGCGGTACAACAGCTTTGGCCTCATTTGAAACCCGAAGCTCAAAAACCGCAGTAGGAGCAGGAAGAGATACCGGATTTTTATACCAGTCCGGCGACGTAAATGCCGATCCGGCAATGCCAGCCAGTTCACGGGCCACGCCAATAGCACCAAAACAGTCTGGTCGATGCGTAAACATCTTGTTCTCTAGGTCCAAAATTACATCGTCTAGATCATACAGCTTTCGAAATGGTGTTCCTGGCTTTGTCAAATCCACACCAACGTCTTCCGTAGTAATCTCCAGAAGACCGCTATGATCATCGCTTAGACCAAGCTCACTCGCACTCGCAAGCATGCCATTGCTTATGACGCCACGTAGCTCTCGCGCGCTCAAAACAAACGGTTCATCATCGTCATACGTTACCGGCACAGTACTTCCAGGTGGTAGCCATGCAACAGTCATGCCACTGCGAACGTTTGGCGCGCCGCAGACAACCTGCACCAGTCCTTCTGCGTCACGAGCAACATCGTGTACAGCACCACCGTCATCAACTTTGCAAACATGCAGTTTGTCGGCATTAGGATGCTTATCACAAGCCACAACACGAGCCACCACAATTCCGTCATAGCGAGGTCCCGTCTGGACAACATCTTCTATGGCTCCCAGTTGCGCACCGACACGCTCTACAACACCGGCAACGCCACCGTCGGCCAATGGATCAAAGCCATTACCATAGTATTTGACGATATGAAGACTTACTTTCATACAAATTGCCTCAAAAAATCTAATTTACCGGACTCAAAATGTCGTATATCTTCTATACCATTCTTTAGCATAACCATACGCTCAACACCAAAACCCCATGCAAAACCAGTATAGATAGCCGGGTCAATACCACCCCCCTTGAGCACATTTGGGTGCATCATACCGCAACCTCCAATCTCCAGCCACACCTCAGCTTCGCTACTGTCTTTCCTCAAGACTTCTGGCCTCTCTACGGCAAACTCAAAACTTGGCTCGGTAAAAGGAAAGTAAAATGGCTGGATTTTAAGTTTGAGTTCTTGTCCAAAATACTCAGTCATGTACGCCTTGAGTACAGCAATGAGATTGCCAACTGTGACACCCTTGTCGACATAGACACCCTCGATTTGGTAGAAAGTGTGTTCATGGGTTGCATCAAGGTCCTCGTTTCGGAATACCCTGTCTGGTGACACTGCTGCAATTGGTAAGCCTTTTTCTAGATTCGAAGCATATTTACGCAAAATCCGATTCTGCATAGTGCTGGTATGTGCTGGCGCAATCAGGCCTTCTTCGGTCATAAAGGTATCCCAGTCGTCTCGTGCAGGGTGGCCTTCTGGAAAATTGAGACTTTCGAACATATGGTAGTCATCGTCGATCTCACGAGATGGTTCGATCACAAAACCCATACGTTCATAAATATCACCTATGCGGGCAATCTCGGTCATGAGTGGATGAATGCTTCCATGACGAGCATCAAGCAAACCAGGACGATCATTCGCTGCAATATTGACATCGAACGGTGCTGTCACATCAATCGGCGGTAGCGCTTTAGCAGAGTCATCGAGCACAGCTAACCAGCCTTCAACTTCATGTTTCAGAGCATTCACTTCTGCGCCAAACGCCTTACGGTCAGCAGCGGGAAGGTCTTTGATTGTGCCATACAGTTGCTTCAATTCTGGGGCACGTAGAATTGCCTTTTTGTCTGTTAGGCTGGCGAATTGTTGTTTCAAACTGTCCGCTACTGCGGCTACTTCGGTAAATGTGTAGGACATATGTCTTTCAGTATACGAGAAAACACTCAAAAACTGCTACACTAAAACCACTATGGCATCTACATCTTCGTTTGACATTGTTTCAGATTACGACAAAAGCGAACTTATCAACGTGATTGACCAAGCGCAGCGTGAGATCGCGACTCGTTATGACCTAAAAGGAACACAGGCAACCATAGAATGGTTCGACAATGACAAAACGATTTTAAAGGTCACTGGTGACAATGATTTTCATATCGATGCAGTGCTCGAAATTGTCCGCAAAAAAATTGCCAGCAGAAATCAAAGTCAAAAAGTTTTAGACACCAGTGAAGAATCAACGATTACAAACCTCAAGACGACAAAAGTTGTCAAGCTCAAAAAGGGCCTCGACCAAGAGAAGGCAAAAAGAATTGCTTCTCTGATTCGCGAACAATATCCGAAAGTAAAAACCCAGATTCAGGGTGAAGAGATACGCGTCATGAGTCCTAAAAAAGATGAGCTACAGGCGGTCATGCAACTATTGCGTGGTGCGGACTTTGATTTTCCGATCGCTTTTACAAATTTTCGCTAAATATATCACTGTTAGACTTCGAAAGCATAAGCTGTTCGCGTTATACTAACAACAATGGATGAACACGAAACACATAGCACAACAGATATGTGGGCCGATGCCGAAACGGTCCTACGCAAGAATGACCGAGGAACGCACACCGTGCCAAGCCCAGGTCTATACCCGCACCAGTGGCTCTGGGACAGTTGTTTTGCGGCAATTGGCTGGACTCATATAGATCCAGAACGTGCCCGCCAAGAGCTATTGAGTCTCGTGCGTGGACAGTGGCACAACGGCATGATCCCCCACATCATTTTTAACACCGATTGGGAGTACGCTCGCGATCGTGGCTTTTGGCGAAGCACGACTGCACCCGAATCCAACGACCATGTCGCTACGAGCGGCATTACGCAACCACCAGTACTTGCCGAGGCCGTATGGCGAGTTGGCGAAGCACTCGAAAACCATAAACGTATTGCATTTTATAAAAAAATGCTACCCCATCTGGTGCGGTATCACGAGTGGCTGTACCGAGACAGAGACCCACACAGCGAAGGACTTGTCCTGTTAATACACCCCTACGAAACAGGCCTCGACAATACACCCCCATGGATGCACCAGCTACACGAGCACACGATGCCCTGGTGGATCAGTATGCTCGAGAAAACCCGTACCGTTCGTATTATCAATCTTTTACGACGGGATACACGGGCCGTTCCGGCTGCACAACGCGGCCACACCATCGATGCGATCCTGTGCTGGGACATGGTTCGCCGTCTGAGGCGAAAACATTACAACACCGAAAAAATTCTACACCGGTCATTATTTTGTATTGAGGATGTTGGGTATAATGCAATTTTTGTGCGGAACAATCAGATCTTGCGCGACATTGCCAGCGCAGCACGCATACGACTGCCCAGGGAGCTCGTGTTTCGCATAAAAGAAAGTCAAGAGGCGCTCGAAAGCCTGTGGGACGAACAGTTTGGTACATATTTTAGCCGCGATTTTATGTCACACCGCCTCATACGAGAACCAACAATCGCGAGTCTCTTGCCACTTTATGCTGGTACTATCAAGCCAGAGCGAGCCAAGAAGCTTGTCCGCATCATGACAACCGAGCGAGCCTTTTGGCTGCAATATCCGCTGCCGAGCGTACCGCGCAATGTACGCTACTTTGATGCCAATCGATATTGGCAGGGCCCAACCTGGATCAACATGAACTGGCTCATCATAGATGGCCTCATGCGACACGGATTTAAAGACGAGGCCGCAAACTTACGTCGAAGCACGCTGGATATGGCCACAAAAGCAGGAATCTGGGAATACTACAACCCTCACACCGGAAAAGGCCTCGGCAGCCCTCAATTCAGCTGGTCGGCAGCACTTTTGCTTGACATGCACCGTGCCGAACATGGCAAAAAATAATTAATCGTCAGCCTGAGGTCTATCAACCAATAACGGTTCAACACTTGGGCTCGTTTCGGCAATTTTTACCACATCTTTGTCAATCTTTTTCAGCTCTTTGTGTGCGGCATTAAAATGATTGACCGTCGTACCAAGACTACCACCAAGCTTCTGCATGTAGGCCTCGTGAGTGGCGATGTGTTTGCCGAGTTCACCAACACGTTTCTGAATCTCTTTAGCCTGTTCTTCGATCTGCAGACTCCGTAGTCCCTGCATGACAGTCTGTAGATACGCAAGAAGTGTCGTAGGACTCACGATGATGACTTTTTTGTCCCGAAATGCGTATTCAATCAAATCTCGTGCCGAGGTGTTCGTAACTCCAACTTGATTCACGAGCAAGTCGTAGTAAATTGCTTCGCTGGGTATGAACATAAAGGCATAGTCCAGCGTGCCCTCGTTTGGCCGAATATACTTTGCTGTTTCATCTATACGATTTTTTAGATCGGCCTTAAATAGCTTTGCCAAAGTATCACGCTGAGTCTTGTCTGTCTCTTCGACTAGACGATTGTAGTTCTCGAGCGTAAATTTACTGTCAATTGAAAGCAGACGCCCCCGATCAAGCTTGATGACAGCGTCAACAATCTCTCCATTTTCAAAACGATATTGTGTTTCGTACATCGTAGGTGCAAGGACGTTTCCTAGGACTGTGTCCAGGTAATATTCGCCTAATCCCCCACGTTGCTTTGGGCTTTGGAGCACATTTTGCAAAGTACGTAGCTCATCCGCAACGTCTACGACTCGGCGATTTGTCTCGTCGAGTTTGGCAAGCCGCTGAGTGACATCAGTGATAAGCTTTGCGCTCTCACTAAATTGCTTCGCGATTGAATCGCGCATAAGCATATTGTTTTTGTCGAGGCGCTCGTTGACTGTGTGATTCAGACTATCCTTGAGCGTCTCGATACTATGAGCCAACAGAGCAAGGTCTTGCTTGATCAGCCCAGCACTACTACCAATATCTTGAGTTTTGTGTAATTTTCCCAATAAAACAAATACGGCGATAATGAGTGTCGTTGATACGCCCAACAAAAGCACAAGTAGTACTGTAAGCATGAGTCTATTTAACCACATGCATCAAAAAAAGCCGGGGTGTTTCACCCGGCTTTACGGAAGCGAATGCTTCCATCTACAGTATATCCCTGTGCAAGACAGGCTGCAAGATTACTTTTTAGCAGCCAGCTCTTTTTCGGCGTCTTTCTGCGTAATGCCCATAGCAATCTGGAACGGACCGCTAATGAGCGCGAACAACCCGATCACCCAAACCCAGGTAAGAGCACCTGGAACAGGGTATCGAGCAATGATAATCGCACAGATAATCGATAACACTCCCATAACAACAGTTAGCCACTTCGCACCGCCTTCGACACCAGAGCTAAATGCAAGCACTATGGCAACAATACCTCGTGCAGCAAAACCAAGCACAATCAAAAGGATGAGCGTGGCAATCGCAAGACCACTGCCAACTCGATTCAACAAGAAGACAGAAATACCAACCTCCAATGCCCCAAGTGCTAGGTGTAAAATACCAGACCAAGCGTCTTTACCGACTGTACGCACGCCGTTAATAATATCAAAAATACCATACACGCCGACGAAGATAGCCAACAGCAACGCCATCACACCTATAGTTATGCCCGGCCAGACCATGGCCGCAAAACCAAATGCAATTGCCGCAATTCCCTCGACAACCAAAGCCCACCATGGCTGCTCAAAAACCTGTTCGGCTTTACTCATTTCTAAACTCCTCCTTTTACGTTACTACTTCGAACTGTACCCCGTTGGCCCCTGTTAGTCAAGCGGCTTTTGTGTTGCGAGGTTTTCGCCTTGGCGCCATGAGCAAGCGAGACTCGACGACTTCATGTCGTTTTAGATAAATACGCAGTGACTCCTGTAGGATTGCGGCAATCGGCAAAGCTAAAAATGCTCCAACAATTCCGGCTAAACTTGCGCCTGCCACAACTGCCGCAAAGGCAACTGCAGGGTGTAGCTCCATGGTCTCTGCGGAAACTTTCGGGCCAATGGCATAATTCTCTATCTGTTGATATATAACTATAAAAATCAGCAATAGAAGCGCAATTGGAGGGCTATACAAGAGCGCCACCACGAGAGGGACGCCAGCGGCAATGAATGTGCCTATGACGGGCAGAAGTTGCGACACAGCACCCATCCAAATCGCCAGCGGCAATGCAAACGGAATGCCAAGAATGAGAAAAACCACCAAATGCACTGCAGCCGATATCGCACCAATAATCAATCGTGAATATATGTAGCCACCTGTTTTGTCAATCGCCAACTCCCAAGTGCTTAAGACAAATTTTTGATGTTTTTGCGGCAAAAATGAGCAGATAATTCGACGCAAGCGTGGCGCATCGGCAACAAGATAATACGTAAACAGCGTGATCGTCAGAACCTGCAGGACGCCCAAAAAGAGTTGCCTGCTAAAGTTAAAAATATTGCCTGCTAAGTTGCTCGCATACGTCGGCAATACCTGGTCAAGGGACTTGAGCTGATCCAGTATGGCACTCTGAGAAATGCGTGTATGAAAACTTGTATTAACCCACGACACGAGAGACTCGAGCCAGCCTGGTGCCTGATCAAAAATCTCGCCAACTTGGCGGATAAGGAGTGGTACCATCGCAACTACGACAAGCATTGCACCAAAAACAAAAACCGCCAATATGCCAATAGTCGCAACGCGTCGTCGCCAACCAAGTTGAACCAGTTTGTTGACAAGCGGTTCGAGCGCAAATGACAAGAACATAGCAACTAGCAACCACGAAATCAACGCCGACAGCCGGAATACAAGTAGCAGTGTGGCGGCGGCGGCCAAAATCGAGAGGATTACTGTAATTATGAGCCGAGGTATCCATTCGGGCATTGCACCGGAGTTCTGATTTGCCATAGCTTTATTGTATCAAGTTACTCGACAGTCGCGCTGAATCGTCGATGTATTGCGGCAATCACCTCAAGTGCAAACACGACAACCACACTTGCTAGGAGAGCGTTCGTCACGCCAGTTTGCGTTGGCGGCATGCGAAAAGCAAATAACACGAAGTTGACCAAAACAAGTGTCCATCCGATCACGCCTTTATTGATTGCAATCCATGACAGAAACGTCGGGACAGAGAACAAGGGTAGCTTGGCGGCAGCCCAGTCAAGCCCTGCACGCAAACGAGTTCGCAGCCATACCATCACCGACCATTCAGACGCGATGAGGGCAATACCTAGCCCTGCCGTTATCAACGATGCAACCCCGAGCGTCTGTACGCGTAGTGCGTCCGTGATAATGCCAAATGCGGCTTCGGCAGCGGCAGCATTCGATGTAGCAACCGCTTGACCAATTTGTGCTTGCGCAATATGCAGAGCCGCAAGAGTACTCGCCATCAGCACGATCGTAAAGAGACCCATACCTACTACAATGTTTCGGCGTTTTGTACTCAATACCAACGCAAGTATAAACGTGCTTAAGCTCACAAATGCAAGGACGTGTACCGTGCGATTCAGGGCTTCAAGCGCAGCACGAGCTTTGTCAACGTTTTTCAGCTCTTTGACTGTAATGTTACCGACGCTTGGCGGCAGTGTCTTGCCAAACAGAAATCCTGCCTTACCATCCTGCAGCTTAGAGCCAGCAAAATTGTAGACATCTGACAAACTTATAGTACTGTCTTTTGATGGGTCATCTAGATAGCCTAGAATCCGCTCATGAGAAACAGTGAGTGTCTGTTGCCATACTTGCGCTGCTTGATCACTCTCGATCGCCTTACCAACCTGTGCCTCTGCAAAATTACGAACCTGATTAGCGAAAGGCGCCGCGATGAAAGTCAGATTTTCCGGAAGTGCCTTGGTAAGCTCTTCCTCGATATTGACCCGAGAAAAAATCTGATTGGTGATCTCTGTCTTTAGAGCAGTTTGAATTGCAGGGTCTTCGATCAGTGGCGCAGTAGCCGCCACAAACGAATCAGTATCAACAATTGTCTGTCGAGTCCAATAGCCTATATTCCACAAACTAAACGTTACTACTGCCACTGTCGCCGACAACCCAGCGAATAAGTTACGCCATCTATGTGGTGGCACGGATCTTTTCGTATGACGTAAACTTGCAAGTTGCGCACGCAACGCCTCGTTCTCTTTTTTCAGAGCATTTATATCTGCCGTATTAATTTCGGTATGTTTCGATACACTATGCTTTGCCACGGCTACTCCTTTTGTTGCCAAATACTATTTATCAGTATATAGTATTTTTTTGCATCTGCAATATGCGTTCATTTTTCACGTAACAGCGTATAATGGCAAATATGACAACAAAACAGCGCCAAACACTCACCATCGCACTTATTATAGCTCTCCTCTTTGGGGCTTATTTTTTACGTGGCTTTTTCATACTCATTGTCTTTGCAGCAATCTTGTCATTCCTGTTCAACCCTTTATATAAGCGTTTGTATCGAAAGACTCAGAAAAAAGGCCTTTCTAGTAGCATTACTATCATTACTGCATTATTTGTAATTATTATTCCGCTCACGTTAGTAATCGCCGTTACTATAGATCAAGCAATACAAATTATTGATCTCATTAAGCAAACCGCAAATTCAAGCACGTCTCTCAGTCAAGCAATACAGACGCTCGTAGACAATGCAAACCATGCAATCGACAAAGTCCCAGGCCAAGGACCGAACACATTCAGCGTCGATCAGATCACTGATTGGATCAAAAGCACTATTCCCGATGTCATCAGTACTATTATCAGCTTCTTCAAAGGCTTTGCAGGTGGCGTCGCCAGTTTTTTCACCACGGCCATCATATTTCTATTTGTGTTCAGCTCCTTATTGCAAAACCAAGACGAAATAACCGGGACCATTCGCAAACTACACCCCCTGGGCAAAGAGAATGCCGATTTATATTTGGGTCGCATTGGCGACATGACCACTGCCATGGTCAAGGGTCAGTTTGCAATCGCTTTTTTACAGGGCCTTGTTGATGCACTGCTGCTGTGGATCGTTGGCTTTGACTACTTCTTCTTTTGGCTCGTATTACTTGTCTTCTTGTCGATCATCCCACTGGGCGGCGGTATCATTGTCATCCCAATCGGCATCATCATGATACTCACGGGCAATATCTGGCAGGGGCTTGTGCTGCTGGGTGGCCATTTTCTCATCGTCACCAATATCGACAATGTTCTACGTCCAAAGTTTGTCCCAAAGACTGCGCGACTTGATCCAGCGCTTACAATCTTGTCGGTCTTTGCGGGTATCGCCATGTTTGGTTTCCTGGGGATCGTCATCGGGCCAGTGCTGATGATTGCCATTGTCACAACCATTCAGACTTATCTGCGCGAATCTCAGGCTTTAGAAAACGAGATACGAACCGCTAAGCCAGCGAAAAAAACCTAAACTATTTGGCCTGCTTTTGCGCAAAATAACGAACGCCACACAGTAGCGTCGCTGCGGAAAAACCCATAAATGCTAAGAATGGTATAGTGACAAAACCTAGGTAATTGATATCGGCCTTGGCGCAAGACACAGCGGACTGCGCAGAACAGCTCAAAACAGACTCCGTCACTACGCCCCATTGCAACAATGTATGGTATCCGCTCACGCACACACCGATCACCGCCAGCGGTAATACATAGAATGGAGCTGCTTTGTCATTGCGCAGGATGCCAACTGACATAATGATGGCAATAGGATACATCAGAATTCTTTGCCACCAGCATAGTGTACATGGAATCAATTTTTCGACTTCGCTGTAATACAAGCTGCCAAAAATTGACAAGGTACCGATGGCCCATAGGCCATAATCAACGTATCGGTCCGTAAATCGTAATGCTTTTTGTACATGTATGTTCATATCTGTTCGGTTTGGTGTATGCATACGTGCAATTATACAACATCACGCCCTCAAAAAAACTGAGGGCGTGAAACATATACATATGCCGACGGAGCAACTACAGATCGCTGAGATCTGTGTCGAGAGCAGCAGAATCTAGATCCTTATCTATTGCAGCCGTATCGACAAGCTCTTTTTCTACTACTTGAACTGTTTCCTTGCTAGATTGTGCTTGCGTAGTTGCGGAAGACCCTGCGGGTTCTGCTGCGGGCTTTGCCGCATTATTCGCATCGTATACCTTCCACCCCGCAAAACCAACCACACCCACAACCAATATTGCCAATACCAGGACAGCTATGTGGGCGAATCCACGTTGTGTTGGAGATCGCATCATTGTCGTGCCTCACTTTCGCTTGTGGTTGTAGTAGACTCTGTTGTTGGCCTTTCCGATACAGAGATACTAGTCTTTACAGCAACGAGCAAATCTTTGATGCTCGTCCTGTATGATTTGAGTGCGTCACGGGCCGATACGAGCGCTTCTCTATAGTCAGACAATTTTGCCGTAGCAGTGTCAACATTTGTACAGTCTACATCAATGTTTAAAGACTCCAGTGCAGCAACTGCTTCTTGTGCAGCCGCTTGCTTCGCCTTGACGTCAGCGACTAATGCATCATAATTTGCGACATCAATATTTTTGGTCGCCTTAAGTGTCTCAATCTTGGTGAGTAGTTTGTCAAAAACTGCGAGATGTTTTTGTGCCGAGGCCGCTCTTTTGTCGAGTTCAGCATTGATTTTTGATTTCTTCGTTTCACATGTTTTCTTGCGTTGCTCTTCGGTCTTTTTTTGCGCCGCTTCAAGCTTTGCGACACGCTCTGCGCTCTTCTTCTTTAGTTCATCGATACGTAACTGAACTTTTTTCTGGTCCACGGTACTTTTTGTGTCCAACTTGCTCGTATCGTCGGTCGAACTTGTGGTCACCGTATCGTCCGTGCTGCCATCACTACCACTTTCAGCCCACACAGGGCTAGTGATGCCCAGTATGAGGCTTGCTACGAATACGAACGCAACAGAGCCATATTTTGACTTTTGTCTCATGTAGGTTCCTTTGTTTACTATGATATAGCCACGTGTTCCGTGAAAAACGCTTATAGTTATAGTGCCTCTTTGTGATTTAATTTGCAATACGTTCCCAAGTAAATTCTGGACGGCCAAAATGGCCATATGCGCTAGTATTTGCATAGTGTGGCTTTCGTAGATCAAGTATTTCGATGATGCCACGCACCGAACTGTCTATGATCTCGTTGACGAACGTATCGAGCTTCGACTGTGAAACTGTTGCCGTTCCAAATGTCTCGACCGTTTTTACTATTGGCTGCTTCGCGCCAATATAGTACGCCAAACACACTTCGGCCCTGCGCGCCAATCCTTTCGCGACTAAGTTACTGGCGATGTATCTGGCGGCGTAAGCCCCCGAACGATCGACTTTGCTTGGATCTTTACCCGAGAAAGCTCCGCCACCAACCTTCGCGGCACCACCATAGGTGTCAACCACGATCTTACGACCAGTAAGTCCAGAGTCGCTAAACGGACCAGGAATATGCCACAAGCCAGTACCATTGACGACAATATTTTCCGTCTTCGGCAATTCAAGCTTAAATTTCTTGAGCACCGGTTCAAGAACTGCCTGAATAACAGCCTGGCGAACCTGCTCGGATGACACATCCTCGGTATGTGCAACAGCAGCTGTAATGTGCTGAACGCTTTTTGGACGATCATCTTCGTACAAAATTACCACTTGAGCCTTGCCGTCAGGACGTAAGAATGAGACATCTCCATGTACTCGAGCAGTGTCGATACCCTTTGTAATGGCATGTGACAATGCAAGCGGCAATGGCATTCGGTTATCGGTCTCGTCTGTAGCATAGCCATACATCAATCCCTGATCTCCAGCACCAAAATCATCTACGCCAACGGCAATCTCGGGCGACTGATGATGCAGCAAGTTGGTAATCGATGATTCATGAGAGAAACCCCATTCTGGCTCGGTATAACCTTGTCCGGCGATGACGTCGCGAACGATCGTTTCATAGTCTAGCTTTGCGGTCGTCGTAATCTCGCCTGCCAATGTTACATTGTTATTTGCCACAAGTGTCTCGACGGCAACCCGAGCATACGCATCCTGCTCAAGCGCAGCATCCAAAATACTGTCGCTGATACGATCAGCTAACTTGTCTGGGTGTCCAGCGCAAACTGACTCACTAACACGGATTGTTTTTGACATAAAAATATCCTTTCGATTGGGTTGCATGCGAGTGCGCGCCGTCAAAAGGATGCTTTTGAAACGTATCTTTCAGTGAAACACTGACTAGATGGGGCACCGTTGACGAACTGCCATGGTTGCCGGCGGGTCAAAGAGCTAGAACTCTCACCGCACTCGCGATACAAAATTGTTAATGCTTCAATACTACCATGATTGCTCAAAAAACTAAAAAGAAGCGGTCGCTACTCCGCTTCTTTTTATATATACGTCCTGCTTCATTAAAAATGATCGCGTATGTGCGCCATACTAAAAGTCCAGTCGGAATCGGTCTTTTTGTGCGGGTTAAAGATATTCTGCGGATCAAAAATGCTCTTTAGCTCTTTAAAATGCATAAACATGTCAGGGCCATACATTGTTTCTAGCCACGGGCCACGAATCATGCCATCGTTGTGCTCGCCGCTCAGCGAGCCACCATATTTGAAAATCAGTGCGTTAATTTCGCGCATGGCTGGCTCTAGTTTTGCCTTTTCTTTTGGGTCTTCGATTTTCATGAGCGGAATGATGTGAAAATTACC
This sequence comes from uncultured Candidatus Saccharibacteria bacterium, assembly GCA_964426305.1. GTDB lineage: Bacteria > Patescibacteriota > Saccharimonadia > Saccharimonadales > CAIOMD01 > CAYRPO01. The sequence continues at coordinate 13,545 of CAYRPO010000001.1, read as the reverse complement.
GTCCCCCATATGCCCAGCAATGGTCGCAAGCAGTTTGTATTTATTGATGATTGACCGAATTTCTGGCAGGAACTTTGGCAAATACTCCGGCTTCACGATTAGATCATCCATAAATGGCGCTGTGTGCTTGTCTTTGACTTTCTGGCGCAGCAAGTTGAAGCTCTGTCGTCGCATAATCCAGAATTTCTTTTCTTTTTCTTCGGTATCGTCTTCTTCGAACGTTGCCTCATGTCCATATGGTTTTAGTCGAGCATGCATGTCGTGTACCTTTTGCGACACTTCCTCTGGCGTATCACCAACAAACTCGATCAGCAATACATATTTTGGTATGCCGCGGAACAGCATGAGTGCATCGGGGAGAAGTTGGATTGCTAACTTGATCGTATTCCACCAGCCAATTGTCTTGTGAAAGAAAAAGAATAGCTTAAAGCTAAGCATCAGTGTGTAGTTGTCAAAGCCCTCGAATGTATGAGGTTTTGACTCAAGGACCGTATCTATAAGTTCACCCAGGTTGTCAATGTTGCGCAAAAAGACCACCAAAGTGCCGGAGTGTTTCGGCGCAGGCACTAAACCGAATGTAATATCGGTCACAAGACCAAGCGTTCCCTGTGAACCTACAATCGCTTGCGTCAGATCAAAGACACCTGTTTCCCGGTCCCAGATATTCCACAGATGATATCCAGTCGAATCTTTAGACACTTTGGGTTTGGCTTCTTTGAGTTGGTCGTAGTTACCGTCGACAAGTTCAAATGTCTTTCGGTATAGTTCGCCCTCGTAATCACCTTGTGCAATTTTGGCATCTAACTGCTCTTTGTTTAATGGCTTCACCACGTATTCGTTGCCATCACCAAAGACAACTCTGAGTTCGCGCACAAACTTTTCAGTTTTACCGTACACGAGCGACTTCTCGCCTCCGGCATTGTTAGCGACCATGCCACCAACCGTGCACAAGTCGCGTGAGGCTGGATAACTAGGCATCAATGAGCCGACGGCCAATGTTTCTTTTTCGAAATCTCGATAAAAAGTGCCAGGAAGTACCGATGCCTGCTCGGTACTTACATCGCGCGTACCAACCATATACTTGTTAAAATCCAGGATGATCGAATCACCGATCGAGCCACCTGACATACATGTACCACCACTACGCGCAACCAGCGCAAGTTCTGGCTGATTCTTTTTATTCTCACTAACAAATCTCACGGCGGCACGAACGTCGCTTGCATCTTTTGGGAACGCCACAACTTGTGGCACCATCTCAAACATACTCGCATCATGGCTATAGTGCATTCGCGTGTCTTGCGTATCGTCTACTTCACCTTGAAATATGGCTTGTAATTTTTCTTTTAGTTCACTCATGCATTTACGTTAGCATACAATCATACCAAACATAAGCATTCTCTCGCTATGCGGTCCCTCGATTCATGATAAAATACTGCTAATGCTTCGAACTCATTTAGTTATTGTTGGGGGCGGTTTTGCAGGATTGTCGCTTGCGCGATCGCTGAAACATGTTGATCGTGCGCAATTACGCATTACGATTGTTTCAGACACTGCAACTTTTCGATATTGCCCTGCCCTGTATCGCGTTGCAATCGGACATAGGGAACGTGAGGCTATCATCCCAATTTCCCATATAATTAATGACCTGCCAAATGTAACTTTTGTGCATGCACAGGCACTGCGTATCGATTGCCAGAAGCGCACCATACGACTCAGCGGTGGTACTGACCTGCATTATGATTATGCTGTATTAGCTCTGGGGGTAGTGACCAGTTATTTCAATATCCCTGGCCTAGAAGCCCATTCGTATGGCGTCAAGACACCTCGTGATATACGAGAGCTTCGTCATCACTTGCACCAAACTTTGATCGACGAACAGGCGCCAGACAAAAACTACGTGATCGTAGGGGCTGGACCAACTGGCGTCGAAACAGCTGCCGCACTTGGTTCATACATGAAGCGAGTCGTTCGACGTCACGGGCTGAAAAAAGCTAAGGTCAACATATCGTTGATTGAAGCCGCTCATCGGCCGACACCACTTCTATCAGAAACAGCCTCGGCATCAATTGCCCGTAGGCTTCATAAGCTCGGCATCCGTTTACAGCTGGGAGCAAAAGTTGAAGCCGAAACCGAGACAAGTCTATGCGCTAGCGGCAAAAGCATACCCACAAAAACAGTGATTTGGACTGCCGGTACAACAAACAATCCATTTTATGCAAAAAATGGCGCGCAATTTCATATGAACGAACGAGGCAAAGTCATTGTCGATGCTCAGCTTCGCGTAGATGCGCGAACATTTGTAATCGGCGATAATGCCGCAACGCCATACAGTGGGCTGGCCTTGACCGCTGTGCATGATGCTCGTTACGTTGCCAAACACATAAAAGCCGCTGTCAATCATCGCGCATACACGAAAAATTACCAACCTCTGAAACCAATCGCAATCGTACCGGCGGGTAGGTCATGGGCAGTAGTGAACTATGGTTCGTTGAGTTTCGAGGGTCGCATTGCTGCCGGCCTCAGAAGCATCGCTGACTTCATCGGCTATAGCGATGTCATGGGCATTCGAAAAGCATTTGGTGTCTGGAGCCATACGAATGCCGAAGAAGAACGGTGCTACCTGTGCCAATCCGCCATAAGTGCTCAAACAAGTCAGCAAACTAGCTAAGCTGTAGCGGGTATTTGCACACGAAAGACCGAACCGCTACCCAAAGTGCTGTCGACAGTAATGAGCCAGCCGTGTGTATCGGCTAGTTTTTTAGCGATTGATAGACCTAGGCCATGTCCTTCTGCCTGCGTCGATGAACGTGATGAATCAGCCCGATAAAATCGTTCAAAAATACGATCCTGATCAGCTTCTGCGATGCCAGCTCCTTGATCTGCAACCGAAACGATGAGACTACCGTTTTTTGTGACCGCATCAAGCGATATAGTCGTCCTGTTGTCGCTGTATTTAATTGCATTATCGAGCAGTATTTTTATGATCGTGCGAAAACTTTCGTCATCTATTTTGAGCTCTGCTTTGGTATTTGGTAGGTTGATTTGAATATGTTTGGCGTCGGCTTGTTTTTCGACAGATTCAACGACATCAAGCAGCAGCTTCTGTATCTTGACATTTCTTGTAGTTGCAGTGTCTTTCTTTTCCTGTCGAGCTAGTAACAATAGATTGTCAGACAGTTTTCGTAAACGCTGTACTTCTTCAAGATTGCTTGCCAGTAGTTCGCGCGCTTCGCCTATTTTTAACTTTGGATCGCGCAACGCGACTTCGATTTCAGATTGCATAGATGTGAGCGGTGTTCGCAGTTCGTGACTTGCGTCGGCTGCGAATCGCTTTTGGCTTGTCATTGCCCGCTCAATTGGTTCAAGTGTCCGTCGCGCGAGCACATAGCTTGCAGCAAAGCCTCCAGCAAACGTAATGACATTCAGCACAATCAATGCATCACGAACATCACTACGCGCTTCGCCGAGTCGGTCTTGTCGGAAAGCTTCAAAGTCATACAAACTCGTTTCACGAAAAACAGCCTGCCTGGGCTGTCGTAAGCCATTAGCCAGTGCAACGCTGGAAACACGGTACAGCAACAGGCTAAACCCAATGCTTAAACACATCAAAATTGCCAAGTATGCAAACGTCAGTTTCGTAACGGCAGACTCGATCATTTCGTGTCTATGCCAAACCTATAGCCAAATCCACGAACTGTATGAATAAGGTCAGGTCCTTGGAATGGTTTTTCTAACTTATTGCGCAAGTACCCCATGTACACTTCAACTGTGTTGGGTAATATATCGGTATCAAAATCCCATACGTGATTCATGATCGTATCTTTTGACAGTACTCGTCCCTCATTTCGCATCAAATACTCAAGCAGCGTAAATTCTCGCCGAGACAGCTGCACAGGTATACCTCCTCGAGAAACCAGATAGTTGGCGGTATCAAGCGTAATGTCTCCAGCCGCTAGCACACCGTCAAGGGCATCCTGTGGTCGTCGTAGCAAAGCACGCAAACGCGCAAGCAGCTCCTCGAACGAAAACGGCTTCACCAAGTAGTCGTCTGCCCCTGCGTCAAGACCTTCAACACGATCTTTGACATGATCTTTGGCGGTCAAAAACAAAATTGGCGTGTGTATGCCGTTTGCCCGTGCTTGTTTACAGATCTCAACCCCGTCAACGCTTCCGGGCAGCATGCGATCCAAGACAAGTACATCGTATGTATCACCCAGTACAGCAGCAAGACCGCTGTCGCCATCATAAATGACTTCAACACTGTAACGTTCCTGTTCAAGCCCTTTCTTGAGAGCATTTGCAATTTTGTGTTCGTCTTCGACAATCAGTACTTTCATATGTACGTATTGTACACTTTCTGCTGAGATTACGCTGTGGCAGCGCTTATAGCAACGATATAAATAACACGACCACTGCGCATAACATAACCAAGAACGCAAGTGAAACAAATGTTGTCGCTACGCGGCCATTAACATGCTCACCCATAATTTCAGGATTGCGACCAATACGTAAAATAAGCAAGATTAGCGGCACCGCTGCCACACCGTTAAATACCGCCGCAAAAACTAGTGCATTGATTGGATTAACGCCCATAAAATTCAATGCAAGTCCAGCAATGGTAGCAACAATGATAACACCATAAAATCCACTTGCCCGCTTATACCTGTAATGCAGGCCCTCTTTCCAGCCGGCTGCTTCGCTAATGGCGTAGGCTGCCGACCCCGCCAGTACTGGCACAGCAAGAAGCCCTAGGCCAACCACGCCAATTGCAAAAATTAACTTCGCAACCAAGCCTGCGTCGGGGAATCCTTGCACAAGGGGCTCAATTGCACGCGCCGCATCTGCTGCAGTCTCGATTTGCGTGATACCATTTTGATGCAATACCGACGCACATGTCACTACTATGAACCACGCTGTGAGCACGGCAATTGTCATGCCAAAAAAAGTATCTATGCGTACGCTACGCAAGAAGCGTTTACTCAGACGCGGCCCATCGGTACTAGATAGCTTTAGGCGGTGTTTTGCTATCTCCTCCTCCACGACCTCCGACGTATCCCAAAAGAACAGATATGGCGATATAGTCGTGCCCAACATGCCTACCAACAAAAACAACACTTCGGTAGTAGGTGCAAATGTTGGCATAAAGGTCGCCCGCAGCACTGTACCCCAGTCGACACTTACCAACAAGGCCGTGAGCGGGTACGCGAACAAAGCCAGGGCCAGCCATTTGAGTATTTTGGCGTACGTTTTATATGGAATCGTCAAGACTAACAGCAATGTTAGCGCCGCAAACGCAATCGCCAAGACACTAAAAGGCAGCGGGATTAATAACTGTGTCGTTGCTGCCATCGCACCTAAATCGGCTCCAATATTGATAGTATTGGCAACTACAACTAACGCAACAGCTGCATATAACAGCTTTCTGCTGTAGTGATCCTTGATCACAGCCGCCAGGCCACGGCCAGTTACGGCGCCAATACGAGCACAAGACTCTTGCACGGCCATCAGTAGCGGGTACATAAGAGGAAACGCCCATAACAAGCCAAAGCCAAACATCGACCCAGCCTGTGAATACGTCGCGATACCGGACGGATCATCGTCGGCAGCGCCCGTAACGACACCAGGCCCCAAAATGCGCAAAAAACGACTATATCGTTTGTAGTGCAGCATGCTTTTCGCAAAGTTCGCTGCACGACGCTCAGAGCGCAGCAATGTACGCTCGACTTTATGTATAGATGTTTGTGTATATGTTTCGGACACGAACGAGTATCCTATTAGCCCCTAGCACATATCATACCATAAGCGGTATAGCTACTCCACGTCGTTGTCGTTAGTATGTTGCGCAGAACGCATCACCAATACAACCAAAATGCCACATATAGTGATTGCTAGAATAATCATCCATACGTGTTGCCAAAACTGTGATTCGTCACCGGCAATAGCAGCCGCCGACGCAACGTCAGTAAAAGTATCTTCTTTTACGTCCGTGGCCACGTCATTGGCACCCGATGCTAGTATGCGCCGATTCGCAACAGCATCGGACACGCTCCCCATAGCCGCAACAGAACCTGACGACAACATAGAGACTATGCCCACGCTAGATATGACCAACAGCATACACAGCACAGTGCATAGCCTACGGTCTATATTGCGCATCAAGAACATATGTAACCACAGTATGCGCTTTTGTTTTAACTTTTGCTATACACGCGCTCTGATCGAATACGACACACTGAAGCCGTTGACCTGTCCACGCGACGCCTTTGGAAAACAAAGGACACATGGTACAATGTTCGACGTCAATCAAAAACCCGATGGGGGTTGGCCAAGCGGTAAGGCACCAGGTTTTGGTCCTGGCATTCGGGGGTTCGAATCCCTCACCCCCAGCCAAATAGAACGCAGCTCGTCTTCGAGCGTATTATGACCTCTGTTATCGGGGTCATTTTTGTTGGTTTGTAATGTCATTTTCTTGCCTCCATGATTTTACGGGTGTTACAAACTTTTTCGGCTATCGCCTCTGTTAATGTAGTGTATGTTGCTGTTAATGCGCCTCCTTCCAGCATTAGTTCCCCAAACAATAAGGTAATGATCAAACGTTTTTGATCGGGCGTTTTGTTACGGTAAATATCGGCTGCTTTTTGCGAAAGCTTCAGTATGTAGAGGTTCTGTTCTAACCTACGCGTGAATGTTTTGCTGTGCTTTGTGAGCTTGTCATTTAGCTCTTCGAGTTCGTTGGTAAATCGTTGGTGTTTTTCGCCGTACTGAGCAGGCGTTATGTCTCCTGCAAGCTTGTCTTCGTATAGACTGTCGTCCATTCGCTTTATGCGATCTATCTGAGCCTGAATAGAAGCCGCTGCCATTTTACGCTCCTCTATATCGTTCCTGTGGTTTTGCCGTAACGTCTCAGTTACCCAGTCAATTATTTCTGGCGATGGACATACAAGCTCACGAAGCATGGCAATAATAGTCGTTTCGACATCTTCCTCCCTGAGCAGCTTAGCGTCTCTACATGCAGCGCTACGTCGACGACATGCGCCATAGTAACGACCCTTCTGCAATTGCCAAGTTACGAGCGTTGAACAATCTTTGCAGCGAATTATGCCCTTTAGTGGCGTGTTGTGGCGCACCATCACAAGAGGGCGCCCGCCATGTAGCTTTCGCTGCACATTCTCGAATAGCTCCTTGCTTAGGATCGGTTGTTGCGCCCCTGGATAATCCTTACCATCAAACCTGTTTATGCCGATATAGAAGGGATTGGTTAAAATCCTTTGAACATTACTTTTGCAGTATGGGCGCCCTTTACTGGTTGTAATACCCAGTAGTTTCATCTCTTCGACAATAGAAGCAATCGAATGATTCGGCTCAAGATATTTCTTGAATACCTCCTGCATCAAGGGTTTTGTGGCTGGGTTTGGCACATGAATGCGTTTTCCGTTCTCGACAACTGTCATGTATCCTGGCGGGGGAACGGCCGGCAACCAACCTTGAGCCAGCTTTTCTGCCCAGCCCTTCATTGCTTCTTCGCGCAGATTGTCACTGTACTTCTTGGCCACAGAAAGATGGATGTTCCACATAAACTTCACGTCAGAGCGAGCATTTTTATGGAGCAGCAGGTTCTCTTTGACGGCATGTAAGTATCGATCCTCGTTTTTCTCAAGCCATTCATCTATAGCCACCGCATCCCGAAAATTGCGCGTCAAGCGATCTGTTTTTTCTACCGCCAAATGATATACCTTATTCTTCGAGATATACTTGAGCAACTCGTGAAAAGTTTTTCGGCGCTGATCTTTTGAGGCGGTCTCGGCAATCTTGAATATCTTCACCACTTCCAGGTTTTTGTTTTCACAGTAGTTCTTGAGTAGCTTAAGCTGTGCATCAAGCGAGTATCCCTCGTCCTCTTGGGCCTTACTAGAGACACGTGCCAGAATTACTGCACTCGAACGATCCATGTTAAGCGTTTACTCCTGTAGTACTGTCAGCGAGTGTTTCGTAAAATGCCAGCAGCGCGTGCCCAACTTCTAGCGCCTCGTGCGCCTCAACGGGTCGGTTTTGCGTGCGCTCAAGTATTACCCTGAGGTTTTCGGCTTGCCCTGCGGTTAATCTCTGATTCGTACCCTCTGCTAACATAGAGATGACCCTTTCTGTAATAATTATACTATCCTTGCGCGGATAGTTACAAGATGTATTTTGGAAATTATAGTTGCATTTTCCACAGAGCGGTGGTGTGCATACGTTATACTGTTGTTATGGATGAGTCCGACCTTGATTTTTCTGCACTTGCAGCAAACCCCTATTACGCAATTAGCTTTGCGCCTCACGCCTTCACGAAGCACGAAAACCTTGGCTCGGCCGAGGATTGGGTTGCAGCAAACACGGCACTCATGGATGATATGGGGCCCAAGGCGTGGTTAGACGAGTTACTTGATGTCTTGTCATTGTCGCAGGACAAGTACGACGGGCACGATATCATTAATCCAATGCTTGTTATTAACATTTCCGACAGCCTATCTGGTGAACACCAGACGATTGTAACTCGTGAACAATGGAGCCAAATCAACACCAAATTAATTGAAGAAATAGGCCCCGGGGAATGGCTCTGGAAACTCCTCGAAACACTAGATTCCAGCACTACAAATTGACGATACGAACTTAAAAAACACACTTTCCGGAAAGTGTGTTTTTTTGTTGTTTTGCATCTGTTAATTTTGATGTCTCATGACACTTTATTATATTATACTTATTACTACTATGGCGGAGCTAGACCAAGCAAAACGTAAACTAAACGACAAGCAACTAGCCATAATGCACGAGCTATATTGTTATCGCATAGCAACCAGCCAAACACTAGCCATCTCTCTTCATGCCTCAGATATTGACACCATAAACAAACGACTCAAAGTTCTAAGTGTAAACGGATACATAGGCAGAAGACACGAGCAATCATACAGGCTAACTCATAGACCTGCCTCGTACTATCTTTTATCAGACGGTGTTAATGCCATTGCCGCTAAATCTCCAGACAAATATAGTAAGCCCGTATTAGCTAGCATTAAGCGCATGAAAGATCCTTCACTAAGGTTCATAAAGACGTCACTATCGATATATGACATACGCAACCAACTCGATATGGCCCTTGCTGACAACGTAAATATTTTTACCGCTAGCGAAACTGCGCTGTACAATTATTTTCCAACTAAAAGACCTGATCTATACATACAGCACAAAGTTGGTAGCACTGTGAAGCAGTATTTCCTGATATACATAGAAAGCAACAGACCCATGCATGCAAATATACGGAGAATAAAAGACTATATGGAATATGCAGATGAAGGAGAATGGGAAGTAACAAACTCGCCACTCCCCGCGCTACTACTCGTGTGCGACCGCAAACGGCTAATTGATCGCACTACAGCGGCAATAAACGCTCTGGATGAAGACATAGATGATGAGCTTGAAATTTACGTTACGTCAATCGATGACATCAAACACAACCCTAAAACAGTTATATGGAAAAATACGCTCGATTCTGACAAGACGACTAAAGTATTTCAGTGAGCATCTGTTCTCCACTAAGGGATGGTGGTTGCCTGCGCGCTTGTCGCGTGGGCAATGGCCATCCCGATCCAAGTGAGTAGCGCTGAGCGGATAGGCGTTTACCCGCAGGGATAACGCTATTCGTTCAGCGATATGAGCGAAAGATACTACACCAACCAATGAAATATAATCAGAAATACATCAGCTTCATTCGTTCGGCAGAGCTTGCTCGGCCGGATGTATGAAGCAGATGATCGACTTACCCCTTGGCTAAATGTTTGATGTCGCTCGCCACAGGCGAGTGTTGTCAAACATACGCTGGCACAATACACCCGCAGTTACGTAGATAAGTGGGTCGTTTTGCGTCTTACCCAGGACGACATCGCTTATGCGCAGTTGGCCTCAACGATTTCATACCAATTTACGCGTTGCATCGCAGACTCTATCAAATCGCTCCACATCGAAGATCCACGTTCGTAGTCATCTGAAACGCAATTTTCAAGCTCATAAGCCTGTTGACTTACAGTCTCGAACGCTCCAATGATGTACTGCAATTTATCGTAAGAATACGGATCATTCGTAAGCCACAGGTTAACGATCCACGTTTCGTAGTTCGTCCACCCGTTGTAGGTTTCGGTAGGAGTACTCATCTTAGTACTCCTCGGCTAACATGATAGTCAACACTCGGTTGCAATCCGGACTTAGCGGGTCACACCACCCCTTAAGCTCAGGCGTGTAGTAATCGATCTTCCAAAAGATCTTATCATTGTGCCAGTACAGCACACCAAAGTCATGCTCGCCATATGGATCATTGCCTTCGTTAAAGTCACTGTAATCACGCACCGCCTGAATCAGTCCGATAAGGTCATCGAGCGCCTGTACGCCCCGTGTAATGGTGAAGCTAAGCCCCTGACGGTACGTGTCGTTCAGTTCTGCTATTTTTGCTGCATGCTCTACATTGATATCTGAGTTCATAGAACCCTCCTGTGATTTACTGAACGGGCTTTCTGCCGCTCTGGCGAGCAAACACGGGAGAAGCATCGGCGCGGGTCAATGTGGAGCGCCCCCAGGCGCTTGCCCTAGGGACGAACGACGTTGACGCGGGACGTGCGCCCGTATACTCAGGAGGCAGAGGAAAGAAAAAATCCTACAAGTTGTGATACTATTCGTAGAAGTTATGAAAACCGCCACAGAAATCGCCGAAGAAGTACTCAGGAATATTGCATATTTGAATATTGCTACCGTAACAAAAGACCATATGCCCTGGAACACAGCAGTATGGTACGCAAAGGATGAATCATATAATTTATACTTTGTTTCACCAACCAATACAGTGCATGCAGACAACGTTAAACATTGCTCCGAGTGTTTTGTTACGGTGTACGATTCTACGGCTCCTGAAGGTGAAGGCGTTGGAGTGTATATCAGCGGGACGGTAAGTGAGGTTAAAAACCCAGGCGAATTGCTCAAGGCCATTGGCTGTCTGTATAAAGCAAAGCAGCATAAGCGCGAAATAGCGGAATTTATATCTATGTCACCCAGAAGAATATACAAAATTAAGCCCATTAAAATATGGATTAACGATGCAAAAGAGAAGGATGGCCTCTACCTTGATTACAGGGTTGAAGTACCACTGAGCTCCTTAATCAAATCGTAAGACGTTTGTACAGGACGTGCGGCCGTATAATGAGGAGGCAAAGCGATAAGCCTGGTGGTCTGTGGTTTATTTGTTATGATCAATGTAATGAATCCTGACGAAAATGGCATAAAAGAAGTTGCAGTGGCATTGGCGGAAACTGCTAAATTTGGAACCCAAACCGTCAAAACCACAGAAAAAATTCTACGTTTTGTGTCTACGGTTCTCAAAGAGCCAGCGGAAATCACATCAGGTATTATTGGAGATAGGCTAAGACTATTTAGATGGGAGCGACAGGTCGCATATACTGATAAAGTGAACTGCATTCTCAAGGCACGTAACATTACGAGCACTAAAGCAGTAATGCCAAAATTTGCACTACCAATTCTTGAGAATGCAAGCCTAGAGGATGATGAAGATCTACAGTTACTCTGGGCAAGGCTAATGGCCAACGCGATGGATTCAAACTCAGAGCTGTCACTGCAGATGAGTTTTATAGAAATCCTAAAAAATCTAACTGCATTAGATGCAAAAATACTTTACACAGTATATAAATCTCTAGAGAATCAATCCTCCGCGGAATATGATAAGGTTCTAGGCGTAAGATTCGAAAAACAACAGATATGTCATGTAATGGGTATTAGTTCTAAAGACTATGACATTAGTATTTTCAATCTATTTCGCACTCAATGCCTAGCGCCAGGTTTAATCAAACAGGTAGGCATTATGTTTGGCGATGAAGCATCTACTATCTATAAGGGTATTGAGCAGGTATCGTTAACGCCGCTAGGCCTTAACTTTGTAATAAGTTGTATAAAAGACGATTAGCGGGATGCTGGACTGAACATGCCGTAATTTAGGATCGTCTATTATGGTTCATGCTCTTCCGTTCGATTGGTTCGGGTTTGCTTGCGACGTCAATCTCATGTAAGTTATCTGCAGAGGAAAACAGATGAAGATTATAGTAACAGGCGGAGCAGGATATATAGGGAGCGTTACCGTTAAGGTACTGCTCGATCTGGGTCATGATGTGACGGTGCTAGATAATTTGTCTCACGGCAATTGGGACGCAGTTGATCCGCGTGCCAAGTTTATCGAATCCTCCATATCAGATTTTGGCAGCGCTATTCCTAACGAGTGTTTTGACGCGGTCGTCCATCTTGCGGCGTATATTGCCGCAGGTGAATCTATGACGAAACCAGAGGCTTATTGGCAAAACAATACTATAGGTACCCTGCAGATGCTTGACGTCCTTCGCGATCGAGGCATAAAAAAGCTCGTTTTTGCTTCCACTGCGGCTGTTTACGGTAACCCCGTGTCGGTTCCCATCACAGAGGAATCGCCGACAAACCCAACAAACACATATGGTATGACTAAACTAGCGATCGATATGGCACTTACGAGCGAATCCATTGCACATGGCTTAGACGCAACCAGTCTGCGTTTCTTCAATGTAGCCGGTGCGTACAAGGGCCACGGCGAACGCCACCCGCTCGAAACGCACATCATCCCTCTGCTACTCGAAGTTGTGAGCGGCAACCGACATTCATTCAGTATTTACGGCAACGACTATCCCACTAGCGACGGAACGTGTATTCGTGACTACATACATGTTTATGACCTAGCTCGTGCTATTGCACTTTCGCTCGAGAAAAAACATCCAGGCGAGCATCGCATATATAACCTCGCAAATGGCAAAGGGTTCTCGAACAAAGAAGTCATTGCCGCTGTTGAATCTGTTACTGGTAAGAAGATCCCCGTGTCGATAGATAAGCGCCGCGAAGGAGATCCGGCCATTCTGATTGCGTCCAGTGAAAAGGCATTCGAAGAGCTAGGCTGGAAGCCAGAACGTCCTACTCTTGAAGATATGATTCAAGACGCATGGCAGCACCATGAGGATATCCTTAGGGCTAAGCAATAACACATACTCACTACCATCATAATGCTCCGATTCGTTGCGTTCGTTACTTTGACAATATTCCAACCCTCGTAGGCTACCAATCTGTTAGAAATTATGTCTGTGAAGTCTTGTGGCTGAACAATATATTTATTCAGCAATGTTTTCGTCTTTACAACATAATATTGTGTAGTAAACATACCATGCAATAGTTGTTGTACGGATGCCGAATTTGTGTTATTTTGAAAAGGAAATGACGACCCGTAGCATTCGCGTACATCATATTCTGAGCGCGATGGCACTGATGTTAGTGTCATTATTCGCGCTGTGGTGGTTCCAGCCAGGTCATATTCCAAATAACTTTACTGGTTGGTTGCGGTTGGTTGATGTTGCTCTGTTCGGATTGGTGTCGTACGTGATATGGCACCCAATTGTTATGGCGGTATTTTCTTGGTCCGTTGTATCAAACATCAAACAT